>NZ_JBHTJA010000112.1:0-20832 GCF_042675525.1 Actinomadura sediminis | reverse complement strand
GCGGGCGGCGGCGCGGCGGTGAACGGCGCGGCGTCCGCCGCCGACGGGCGCTGGTTCCGGCCCGGCTCGGCCGTCCCGGCGGGGTACCGCTCGCTGATCGTCGAGGCCGGCGAGTGGTGCGAGATGCCCGGACTGAGCCCGGCGCTGATCGCCGCGATGCTGAAGGCGGAGAGCGGCTTCGACCCGCGCCTGGCGGACCCGGCGAAGGACGAGTACGGGATCGCCCGCTGGACGCCGCGCGTCCTCGTGCACTGGCAGCCCGGCGGCCTCGACAACCCCGAGCCCCGGCCGGCGGAGATCACGCCGGAGCTGTCGATCCCGGCGATGGGCCGTTTCCTGTGCTACTGGGGCAAGGACCTCGAGGGCGTCCCGGGCGATCCCGCGCTGAACCTCGCCGCCGCGTACCGCACGTCGTCCAAGACGGTGGTCGAGGCGGGCGGTGTCCCGGAGGGGCACCGGACCTACGCGGAGAAGGTCCGCCGGTACCTGGAGGACTACCTGCCGCGCTGATCGGCGGGCGCCGCCCAGGCCCCGGCGGCGGCCGCCTCCTTCACGTACTCGGCGAACGGCCGGGGGGCGCGGCCGAGCACGCGGCGGACGCCGTCGCTCACGTGGTCGCCGGTGCCGTCGCGAAGGTTCGTCAGCAGGTCCGTCAGCATCTCGGCGAACGCCGCCGGCACACCCTGCGACTCCAGCAGGGCGGTGAACTCCGGCACCTCCAGCGGCGTGTACCGGATCTCGCGTCCCGACGCCTCCGCGATCATCCGCACGGCGGTGCGGAACGACAGCGGCTCCGGGCCCGACAGCTCGTAGATCTCCCCCGCGTGCCCGTCTCCGGTGAGCGCGGCGACGGCGACGTCGGCGATGTCCCCGACGTCCACGAACGCCTCGCGCCCCTCACCGGTGGGCAGCGCGAGCTCGCCCGCCAGCAGCGGTTCGAGGAAGAAGTCCTCGCTGAAGTTCTGCGCGAACCAGGCCGGGCGCAGGATCGTCCACTCCGCCCTCGACTCGCGGACGGCCCGTTCGGCCTGCTCCTGGGCGGGCTGCGCCGCGCCCCCCACTCCGCGCGCCGCGAGCAGCACGAGCCGCCGGACGCCCGCCGCGACGGCGGCGTCCGCGAACTCGGCGACGGCGTCCTGGTCGACGCTCTCGTTCATCGGGACGAGGTAGACGGCGCGGGCGCCGTCCAGCGCGGGGCCCCAGGTGTCCCGGTCGGACCACTCGAAGATCGTCCCGGTGGAGCGGGACGCGGCGCGGACGGGCACGCCGAGGGCGGTGAGGCGGGCGGTGACGCGGCGGCCGGTCTTGCCGCGGGCGCCGAGCACGAGAATCGGTGAATCGGTCATGTGCCCAGCACACCAGCGGCGGCGAAGACGTTCCATGGCCGCGCGTCTCGAAGGCATGTGAGATCGTCTCGCCATGGACCTTCTGGACGACCTGCTGGCCGGGGTGCGGGCCAGCGGGGCCGTGTACTGCCGTTCCGTGGCGCGGCCGCCGTGGGCCGTGCGGTTCGCGGCGCCCGCGCCGTTGTCGCTCACCACGATGCTCCGGGGCACCGGCTGGATCGCCCGCGACGGCGGGGAGCCGGTGCGGGCCGAACCGGGCGACATCGTGCTGCTGCGCGGCGGCGCACCGATCGTCGCCGGCGACCGGCCCGGCGCCGAACCGGAGATCGTGGTGCTGGACGCCGACCGCTGCTACGCGGCCGACGGCGGCCCCTCGACCGCCGGGCACAACTTCCGGCTCGGTCCGCGGACGTTCGGGCTCGTGCCGGACGGCTCGGACCTGTTCGTCACCGCCGAGTACCCGATGCGCGGCGACGTCTCCGAGCGGCTGCTTGAGGCGCTGCCGCCGGTGGCGGCCGTCCCGGCCCGGCCGGACTTCGCGCCGCTGCTGGACCTGCTGGCGGTCGAGGTCGCGCGGGAGGAGCCGGGGCAGCAGATCATCCTGGACCGGCTGCTGGACATGCTGCTGGTGCGGGCGCTGCGGGCCTGGTTCGCGCGGCCGGACGCCGAGCCGCCCGCCGGGTACCGGGCGCTCGGCGACCCGCACGTCGGGCGCGCGCTGCGGCTGATGCACGAGGACCCCGCGCGGCCGTGGACGGTGGCGGAGCTGGCCGCCGAGGCGGGGCAGTCGCGGGCGGTGTTCGCGCGGCGCTTCACCGAGCTGGTCGGCCGCCCGCCGCTGGCCTACCTCACCGAATGGCGGATGACGCTGGCCGCCGACCTGCTGCGGGAGCCCGGCGCGACGGTGGCGTCCGTGGCGCGGCGCGTCGGCTACGCCGACGGGTTCGCGTTCAGCAACGCGTTCAAGCGGGTTCGCGGCGCCGCGCCGAGCAGCGTGCTGCGCGACGCCGCGAACGCCTGACCGTCCGGGGTCAGGACGCGCCGTAGACCGGCTCGGGCGCGGGGGCCTCCGCGAGCAGCCCGGCGACGACCTCGCCGATCTCGGCCGGGTCCCAGCGGGCGCCCTTGTCGGCGGCCGGGCCGTGCCGGAAGGCGTCCATGACGCAGATCCTGCCGCCCTCGGCCTCGAAGACGCGGCCGGTGACGCCGCGGGACTCGGCGGAGCCGAGCCAGACGACGAGCGGGGACACGTTCTCGGGGGCCATCGCGTCGAACTCGCCCTCGGCGGGCGCGGCCATCGTCTGGGCGAACACCTCCTCGGTCATCCTGGTGCGGGCGGCGGGCGCGATCGCGTTGACCGTCACCCCGTACCGGCCCAGTTCGGCGGACGCGACGAGGGTGAGGCCGACGATGCCGGCCTTGGCCGCCGAGTAGTTGCCCTGGCCGACGCTGCCGAGCAGCCCGGCGCCGGACGAGGTGTTGATCACCCGGGCGTCCACGGGACGGCCCGCCTTGCTCTCGGCGCGCCAGTGCAGGCCCGCGTGCTTGAGCGGCAGGAAGTGGCCCTTGAGGTGGACGCGCATGACCGCGTCCCACTCGTCCTCGGTGAGGTTGACGAGCATCCGGTCGCGCAGGAACCCGGCGTTGTTGACCAGGACGTCCAGCCGCCCGAACGTCTCGACGGCGGTGCGGACGAGCGCGGCGGCGCCCGCGTCGGCGGCGATGTCGTCGGTGCTGGCGACGGCCTTCCCGCCGAGCGCCTCGATCTCCCGGACGACCTCCTGGGCGGGGCCGTCGGCGGCGTCCCCGGTGCCGTCGCGGGCGACGCCGAGGTCGTTGACGACGACGAGGGCGCCCTGGCGGGCGAACTCGAGGGCGTGCGCGCGGCCGAGGCCGCGGCCGGCCCCGGTGACGGCGACGACGCGGTCCTTGCAGATCATCGTGTCTCCTTCTCGTTCGCGCCGGCGGTCCCGTCCTTGTTCACGGTGGCGGCGTCCAGGAAGGCGGGGCGCTCGCCCCCGCCGTGCAGCAGCATCTCGGTGCCGGTGACGTAGGAGGCCAGGTCGGAGGCCAGGTAGACGCAGGCGCCGCCGACCTCGTCGGGGGTGCCCAGGCGGCCCATCGGGACGGTGCGCCCGATCGCCGCGATCCCCTCCTCGTCGCCGTAGTGCAGGTGCGCGGTCTCGGTGCGGATCATGCCGAGGATCAGCGTGTTCACCCGGACGTGCGGCGCCCACTCGACGGCCAGGGACCGGGTGAGGCTGTGCAGCCCGGCCTTCGCGGCGCCGTAGGCGGACGTCCCCGGTGAGGGGCGGACGCCGCTGACGCTGCCGATGTTGACGATCGAGCCGCCGGTGTCCAGCTCGCGCATCCGCGGGTAGGCGGCCCGCGCCATGAGCAGCGGCGCGGTCAGGTTCAGCTCGATGATCTTGGCGTGGGTGCGCAGCTCTCCATCGGCGAGGGGCAGGAAGGGGCCGCCGCCCGCGTTGTTGACGAGCACGTCCACGCGGTCGAGGCCGTTCATGAACTCCTCGACGGCCTCCGCTCTGCGGACGTCCAGCGAGACGAACCGCGCCGTGCGTCCGTCCGCCTCGGGGAGCGTCTCCGGGTCGCGGCGGCCGACCGCCACCACGTCGGCGCCCGCCGCCAGGAAGGCGCGGCTGATGCCCGCGCCCACGCCGCGCACGCCTCCGGTGACCACGACGGTCTTCCCGCTCAGGTCCAGCGTCAGTGACATCCCACCACCTCGGGCATCCCGCCTCCTTTTGCACCTCTGCTACGGTCAGTTCTAACAAATGTTTGGTGGAAAGGTAGCGCATGGGAGTCTCCACCACGACCCGGGACGGGGTCGCCGAGATCGTCGTGAACGCCCCGCCGGTCAACGCGCTGACCGTCGCGGGCTGGCACGAACTGGCGGACGCGGTGCTCGCGGCCGGACGGGACCCGCAGGTGGGGGCCGTCGTGCTCCGCGCCGAGGGCCGCGGCTTCAACGCGGGCGTCGACATCAAGGAGATGCAGTCCACGGAGGGGCACGCCGCGCTGGTGGGCGCCAACCGGGGCTGCTACGCGGCGTTCGCCGCGGTCTACGACTGCGAGGTCCCGGTGATCGCCGCGGTGCACGGGTTCTGCCTGGGCGGCGGGATCGGGCTGGCGGGCAACGCCGACATCGTGATCGCGTCCGACGACGCCTACTTCGGGCTTCCCGAGGTGGACCGGGGCGCGCTCGGCGCCGCGACGCACCTGGCGCGGCTCGTCCCGCAGCACCTGATGCGCGCGATGGTCTACACGTGCCGCAACGTCACGGCGGACGAGCTGCACCGGCACGGTTCGGTGCTCGAGGTCGTCCCGGCGGACGGGCTGCACGACAAGGCCCTGGAGGTCGCGGCGAACATCGCCGCGAAGGACAGGTACGTCATCCGGCGCGCGAAGGAGTCGCTGAACGGCATCGACCCGGTCGACGTCAAGCGCAGCTACCGCTTCGAGCAGGGCCTCACCTTCGAACTCAACCTCGTCGGCGCGGGCGACGCGCACCGCGACGCGTTCGTGGCCAAGGGGGCGAAATGAGCAAGGTGACCACGGTCGAGGAGATCGTCGGGTCGCTGGAGAGCGGCATGACGCTGGGCATCGGCGGCTGGGGGTCGCGGCGCAAGCCGATGGCGCTCGTCCGCGCGATCTGCCGGTCGTCCCTGACCGACCTCACCGTCGTGACGTACGGCGGCCCGGACGTCGGGCTGCTGTGCGCGGCCGGGAAGGTGCGGCGGCTCGTCACCGCGTTCGTCACGATGGACTCGATTCCCCTCGAGCCGCACTTCCGGCAGGCGCGGCAGTCCGCCGCGATCGAGCTGACCGAGTACGACGAGGGCATGTTCATGTTCGGGCTGTACGCGGCCGCGCACCGGCTGCCGTTCCTGCCCACCCCGGTCGGCCTCGGCTCGGACGTCATGAAGGTCAACCCCGAGCTGAAGACCGTCCGGTCGCCCTACGAGGACGGCACGGAACTCGTCGCCGTCCCGGCCCTGCGGATGGACGCGGCGCTCGTCCACATGAACCGCGCCGACGCCCGCGGCAACGCCCAGTACCTCGGCCCCGACCCGTACATGGACGACCTGTTCGCCAAGGCCGCGGACCGGACGTACGTGTCGTGCGAGCGGCTCGTCGACACCGCGGACTTCGCGAAGGAGGGCCCGCCGCAGTCGCTCCTGATCAGCCGGTCGCACGTGGCCGGGGTGGTGGAGACGCCGAACGGCGCGCACTTCACCGACTGCGCGCCCGACCACGGGAGGGACGAGGCGTTCCAGAAGCTGTACGCGAAGGCGGCGGCCGATCCGGAGCAGTGGGCGGCGTTCCGCGACCGGTTCCTGTCCGGTGACGAGGCCGCGTACCAGGACGCCGTCCGGGCCTGGCGGGAGGAGAAGTGATGGCGACGACCACGGATGCGACGGGCGCGACGGCGACGGACGCGACGCGCGCGGAGGTGTGCGCGGTCGCGTGCGCGGAGCTGTTCCGCGGCGACGGGGAGATCGTGGCGGCGGCGGTCGCCGGGTTCGTGCCGATGCTGGGCTCGCGGCTGGCGCGGTCGACGTTCGAGCCGGATCTGCTGACGACCGACGGCGGCCCGTCGCTGAGCGCGGACCCGGTCCCGCTGGGCGCGGCGGCGGACGTCGTCGAGGGCTGGCTGCCGTTCCGCGACCACCTGTGGCTGGTGCTGAACGGGCGCCGGCACGTGATCATGGGCCCGAGCCAGATCGACCCGTACGGCGGCACCAACATCTCGTGCATCGGCGACTGGGCGCGGCCGTCCCGGCAGCTCCTCGGCGTGCGCGGCGGGCCGGGCAACACGCTGCTCAACACGACGAGCTACTGGGTGCCCAAGCACTCGACGCGCGTGTTCACCGAGAAGGTCGACATGGTCAGCGGCGTCGGCACGGACCGGGGCGCGCACGAGATCCGCGCGGTGGTGACGAACCTCGCCGTGCTCGACTTCGCCTCCCCCGGCCGCCGCATGCGGCTGCGGTCGGTGCACCCGGGCGTGACCGTCGACGACGTCGTCGCCGCGACCGGGTTCGAGCTCGTCGTGCCGGAGGACGTCCCCGAGACGCGGCTCCCGGACGCCGAGGAGCTGCGGATCATGCGCGACGTCCTCGATCCGAAGGGCCTGCGGGAGCGCGAGGTCCCGTCGTGACCGGGACGGAACAGGTGCTCGACACCCCGCTGACGCGGCTCGCCGGGGTGCGGCACCCGGTCGTCCAGACCGGCATGGGCTGGGTGGCGGGGCCGCGCCTGGTGACGGCGGTCGCGAACGCGGGCGGCCTCGGGGTCCTCGCGTCCGCGACGATGACGCTCGACCAGCTCAGGACCGCGATCGGCGAGGTCAAGGACCGGACGGACGCGCCGTTCGGCGTCAACCTGCGGGCGGACGCGGGCGACGCGGGCGACCGCATCGACCTCCTCATCAAGGAGGGCGTGAAGGTCGCCTCGTTCGCGCTCGCCCCGAAGCGGGAGCTGATCGCCAAGCTGAAGGACGCCGGTCTCGTGGTGATCCCCTCGGTGGGCGCGCGGCGGCACGCGGAGAAGGTCGCCGGCTGGGGGGCGGACGCCGTCCTGGTGCAGGGCGGCGAGGGCGGCGGGCACACCGGCGCGGTCGCGACCACGCTGCTGCTCCCGCAGGTCGTGGACGCCGTCGACATCCCGGTGATCGCGGCCGGCGGCTTCTTCGACGGCCGCGGCCTCGCGGCGGCGCTGTCCTACGGGGCGGCGGGCGTGGCGATGGGCACCCGGTTCCTGCTGACCTCCGACAGCTCGGTGCCCGACGCGGTCAAGCAGGTCTACCTGCGGACCGGCGAGACCGTGGTGACCCGCCAGGTGGACGGGATGCCGCACCGGGTGCTGCGCAGCGACCTCGTGGACGGGTTGGAGTCGTCCGGACGGATCGGCGGGCTGGTGCGGGCGCTGCGCAACGGCGCCCGGTTCAAGAAGCTGTCCGGGATGTCGTGGCGCGAGATGATCGCCGACGGGAAGGCGATGAAGCACGGCAAGGACCTGTCCTGGTCGCAGGTGCTGATGGCCGCCAACACCCCGATGCTGCTGAAGGCGGCGATGGTGGACGGCCGGCCGGATCTGGGCGTCATGGCGTCCGGGCAGGTCGTGGGCGTGATCGACGATCTGCCGAGCTGCGCGGAGCTGATCGGCCGGATCGTGGCGCAGGCCGCGGAGCGGATCGCCGCCCAGCAGGGCCTCCTGGTGCGCTAGGACCGGTGCGCTAGGAGGCGCCCTACGCGCGGCCGTGCCTCGCGCAGGCCGCGCGGCACGGCCGCCGGGCCCCGGCGGAACTCCTCGCCGGGGCCGATGGCGCGGGCGTGCCGCGCGGCGGCTCAGCAGCGGCGGCTCAGTAGCGGCCGCCCACCGCGGACGGCAGCGCGTCGAGGTCGGCCAGGTCCGCGGCGGTGAGGTCGAGGTCGGCGGCGCCCGCGTTGTCGTGCAGGTAGCGCCGCTTCTTCGTGCCGGGGATCGGGATCACGTGGTCGCCCTGCGCGAGCGTCCACGCGATCGCGACCTGCGCGGGGGTGGCGCCGTGCCGCGCCGCGACCTCCTTGACCGCCTCCACGATGCGCAGGTTCTCCCGCAGCGCCTCCTCCTGGAAGCGCGGGTTGGCGGCGCGGAAGTCGGTGTCCTCGAAGTCCGCGCTGGTGACCGTCCCGGTCAGGAAGCCCCGGCCGAGCGGGGAGAACGGGACGAACGCGGCGCCGTTGGCGGCGCACCAGCCGACGACGTCGCCGACCTCGCCCGCGCCGGCGATCCCGTCGCCCGCGCCGCCCGCGCCGCCGCCGGAGACGCCCAGCGCGTCGCGCGTCCACAGCGACAGCTCCGACTGGATCGCGGCGACGGGGTGGACGGCGTGCGCCTCCGCCGCCTGCGCGACCGTCACCTCCGACAGCCCCAGGTGACGGACCTTGCCCTCGGCGACCAGCTCCGCCATCGCGCCCCACGTGTCGGCGAGCGGCACCTCCGGGTCGACGCGGTGCAGGTAGTACAGGTCGATGACGTCGGTGCCGAGGCGGCGCAGGCTGTCCTCGGCGGACGACTTGACGTGCCCGGGCGTCCCCCGGCGGAAGAGCCGCCGGGACTCGAGGTCCTCCACGACCAGGCCGGTCTTGGTGGCGAGCACCGCCTCGTCGCGCCGCCCGGCCAGCGCGCGGCCGAGGAGGGTCTCGTTGTGCCCGGCGCCGTACGGCTGGGCGGTGTCGAGGAAGGTGACCCCGAGATCGAGCGCCTCGCGGATCAGTGTCACGGACGCGTCGTCGTCCCGCTCGGACTCGGTGTAGGCCCAGCTCATCCCCATGCAGCCCAGCCCGACGGCGCCGACGGCCGTGCCCGCGAACTCGCGCTTCCTCATGCTCTGCTCTCCTTCTGGTGCTCGTACGGGGCGATCGTCACGCGACGGCGCCGACGAGGCCGCCGTCCACGATCAGGTCCTGGCCGTTGACGTACGCGGCGTCCGCGGAGACGAGGAACGCGACCACGCCCGCGACCTCCTCGGGCGTCCCGATCCGGCGGGACGCGACCTGCGCGCGGATCCCGGCCGCGTCCTCGTCGGCGACGGCGCCGCGGTACATGGGCGTGTCGATGTAGCCGGGGCTCACCGAGTTGACCCGGACGCCGCGCGGCCCCAGCTCGGCGGCGAGCGTGCGGGCCAGGCTCTGCACGGCCGCCTTCGTCGCCGAGTACAGCGAACCGTTCGGCAGCCCGCGGTGCGACGTCCAGGACGCGTTGATGACGATCGATGCGTCGTCCGACAGCAGTGGCAGCGCCTTCTGGATGGTGAAGTAGACGCCCTTGACGTTGGCGTCCATGACCCGATCGAACTCGTCCTCCGTCGTGGCCGACATGTCCCCGAACGAGGCGACCCCGGCGTTGGCGAAGACGGCGTCCAGCCGGCCGTACCGCTCCCGGACGGCCTCCATCAGCGCGTCCAGGTCGCGCGGGCTCGCCGCGTCGCCGCGGACGGCGAGGACCCGGCCGTCCGCGTCCGGCCCGGCGGCGTCCAGTTCCTTGACGGCCGCGTCCAGCCGCTCCCGGTCGCGCCCGGTGACGACGACCGACGCGCCCTCGTCCAGGAGCCGCCGGGCCGCGGCGAGGCCCATCCCGCTCGTCCCGCCGGTGATCAGCACGACCTTGCCCGCGAAGCGTTCGTTGTTCGTCATGCGGACGATCGTGCCGCTCCCTCCGGATCGGCGGCAGAGTCCGTTCATCGTGGGTCTGCCACCACCACCCTCGCGTCAGCTCGCGGCGGCGAGGCCGCGCCGGGCCATCAGCCGCTCGAGGCGCTCCTGCGTCCCCGTCGCCGGCCGCGGGTTGTACAGGACGAGGTCGTGGCCGGGCATGTCCGGAAGCGGCAGCAGCGTCGCCTCGAAGACCATCTCTCCGGCTTCGGGATGCCGGACGCTCTTGACCGCCTGGGCGCGCGCGCTCACCTCGTGCCTGCCCCACAGCTCGGCGAACTCCGGGCTGACGGTCAGCAGGTCCTCGGCGATCCGGGCGAACTCCGGGTCGTCGGGATAGCGGGCGGCGTCGGCGCGGAACCGCCCCACGACCTCGGGCGCGGCCGCCTCCCAGTGCATGTGCTGCGCCCGGTACCGCATGCTGGTGAAGAACGTGACCAGGCAGTTGTGGTCGGTATCGCCGTAGCCGAACACCTCGCGGGCGGCGTCGTTGTACGCGACGAGGTTCCAGTGCCGTTCGCGGACGTAGGCGGGGCGCGGCGCCCACGCGTCCAGCAGCCGCCGCAGCTCCGGGGTGACCGGGACGGCCGGGCCCGCGTCTGCGCGCGGCGGATTCAGGCCCGCGAGCAGGTAGAGGTGCTCGCGCTCGGCGGCGTCCAGCCGGAGCGCGCGGGAGATCGCGTCCAGGACGTCCGCGGACACCTTGATGTCGCGGCCCTGCTCCAGCCACGTGTACCAGGACACGCCGACGCCGGCGAGCACGGCGACCTCCTCGCGCCGCAGCCCCGGCGTCCGGCGCCGCCCGCCGTCGGGCATCCCGACGTCGCCCGGCGTCAGCCTGGCTCGGCGGGTGCGCAGGAAGTCGCGGAGTTCGGCGCGGCGGCGGTCACGGGCGGAGGACACGGCTGGCATACCGCCACGATAGTCGTCTTCAGCCGACAATTCCGGCATCGCGGAGGCGGGCGATCGTCCCGGCGTCGCGGCCGAGCTCGGCGAGCACCGCGTCGGTGTGCTCGCCGAGCGCCGGGACGGGGTCCATCCGCGGCTCGGCCCCGGCCAGGGTGATCGGCGGCAGCAGCGCCCGGATCGCCCCCACCGGGGAGCCGACCTCCCGCCAGCGGTCGCGCTCGGCGAGCTGCGGGTGGGCGACCAGCCCGTGGCCGTCGTTCAGCGTCGCGTTGGGCACCCCCGCCTCGTCCAGGCGGCGCAGCAGCTCCTCCCGGCCGAGCCGCGACGTGACGGACGCGACGAGCGCGTCGACCTTCTCCCGGTTGCGGACGCGCGCCATGTTCGTCGCGTAGTCGGGGTGGGTCACCAGGCCGGGACGCTCGAGCACCTCCGCGGCGAGGGCCGCCCATCCCGAATCGCTCTGCACGCCGATGACGACGTCGGCGCCGTCGGCCGTCGGGTACGCGTCGTAGGGGGCGATCACCGGGTGGCTCAGCGTCGAACGCGGCGGCGCCTCCCCGGTGTAGAGCGTCGTGTACATCGTCTGGCCCATCCACTCGGCCACCGCGTCGAACATGCTGACCTCGACCGAGGCGCCCTCCCCGGTCGTCCCGCGCCGGACGAGCGCCGCGAGGGTCCCCGAGAACGCGTACATGCCCGCGGCGATGTCGGAGATCGGCGTCCCCGCCTTGACCGGCGTCTCCGGGGTGCCGGTGACCGAGATCAGCCCGGCCTCGGCCTGGACGAGCATGTCGTAGGCGCGCTTGTCCCGGTAGGGCCCGCTCGACCCGTACCCGGACATGTCGACGACGATCAGCCGGGGGTCGCGCTCCCGCAGCCGTGCGGCGGCGAATCCGAGCCGGGCCGCGGCGCCGGGCGCGAGGTTCTGCAGGAACACGTCGGCGCCCGCGATCAGGTCGTCCAGGATCGCGCGGCCCTCGTCGCTCTTGAGGTCGACCGCCACCGACTCCTTGGAGCGGTTCAGCCAGGCGAAGTGGGTGCCGAGCGCGCCGCGCACGCCCGCGTCGTAGGCGCGGGCGAAGTCGCCGCCGTCCACCTTCTCGACCTTGACGACGCGGGCGCCGAGGTCGGCGAGCTGCCGGGACGCGAACGGCGCCGCGACGGCCTGCTCCAGCGCGACGACGGTGATCCCGTCCAGAGGCGGCACCGGCTCAGTCCTCCAGCAGCCGGCGGCCGATGATCATCTTCTGTATGTCGGCGGTGCCCTCGCCGATGAGGAGCATCGGCGCCTCCCGGTACAGCCGCTCGATCTCGAACTCCTTCGAGTACGCGTAGCCGCCGTGGATCCGGAAGGAGGCCTCGACGACCTCCTTGCAGTACTCGCCCGCCAGGTACTTCGCCATCCCGGCCTCGAGGTCGTTGCGCTCCCCCGAGTCCTTGCGGCGCGCCGCCATCACCACCATCTGGTGGGCGGCCTCGATCTTGGTCGCCATCTCCGCGAGCCGGAACAGGACGGCCTGGTGCTCGGCGATCGGGCGGCCGAACGTCTCGCGGCGCCGCGCGTAGTCGCGGGCCAGCTCGTAGGCGCGCATCGCGACGCCGCAACCGCGCGCCGCGACGTTCACCCGGCCGACCTCGACGCCGTCCATCATCTGGTAGAAGCCGCGGCCGGGCGTCCCGCCGAGGATCCGGGACGAGGGGATGCGGTGGGAGTCGAACACCATCTCGGTGGTGTCGACGCCCTTGTACCCCATCTTTTCGATCTTTCGGGGGATGGTGAGGCCTGGCGCGACCTCACCGAACCCGGGTGTCTTGTCGACCAGGAACGTCGTCATGCCGCGGTGCCCCGCGTCCGGGTCGGTCTTGACGAGGGTGGCGACGAGGTTCGCGGACGCGCCGTTGGTGACCCACATCTTCCGGCCGTCGATGACGTGGTGGTCGCCGTCGGCGACGGCGCGGGACCGGATCGCGGACACGTCGGAGCCGCAGTCGGGCTCGGACATGGAGAAGGCGCCCCGGATCTCGCCGGCGGCCATCCTCGGCAGGTAGTGCGCGCGCTGCTCGGGGGTGCCGTGCCGGTCGATCATCCACGCCACGATGAAGTGCGTGTTGATGACGCCCGAGACGCTCATCCAGCCGCGCGCGAGCTCCTCGACGACGAGGGCGTAGGTCAGCAGGGACTGCCCGAGCCCGCCGTGCTCCTCGCGGATCGTCAGGCCGAACAGCCCGAGGTCGCGCATGCCGTCCACGATCGCCTGCGGGTACTCGTCGGCGTGCTCGAGGTCGGCCGCGACCGGGAGGATCTCCTTGTCGACGAACGCCCGCACGGTCGCGAGGATCTCCCGCTGCTCGTCCGACAGCCCGTGGGTCTGCCGAAGCCGGTCCGCCATCCTCACCTCCACGTCGGCGATTTTTATACGATATTGGCGGAGATGGCGGAAGGGAAGACCCAGGGGACCTCAGCCGGGTCCGGCCTCGTCCCAGAATCCCCGCCCCTCCAGATGCACGACCAGCAGCGTTCCCGCGTGGCGGATGTGGGCGCGCATCGCCTGCCGGGCCGCGTCGGCGTCGCCCGCCCGCAACGCGGCGAGGACGAGGTGATGGTCGTCCACCGAAGCCTGGCTCCAGCCGTCGATGCCGGAGAAGAACCGGCGGGGCGCGTACCGCACCACGAGCTGCAGCAGCCAGGCCGTCTTCGGCGAGTCCGCGCACAGGTTGACCGCCCGGTGGAAGCGGTGGTTCGCCCGCTCGATGCCCTCGGCGTCGCGCGTCCGGGACGCCTCCTCCAGCAGGTCCTGGGTGCGCGCGAGCTCGGCCAGCTCGTCCTCGGTGATCTTCTCGGCGGCGCGGGCGGCCAGCTCGCCCGCGAAGTACGCCTGCGCCTCGAACAGGTCCTGGACGTCCCGCCGCGACAGCGGCGCGGGCATGAACCCGCGGCGCGGCACCAGCGTGACGAACCCCTCGCCGCGCAGCGACAGCAGCGCCTCCCGGACCGGCGTGACGCTGACCCCGAGGTCGTCGGCGACCCGCTCCAGGCGGAGGAACTCCCCGTGCCGCACCCGGCCGGACATGATCAGCTCGCGGACGTACGCGGCGACCTCGTCGCTGAGCTGGCGGCGCCCGCCGAGCGCGCGGCCGCCGGGCGGGTCGCCGCCGGAAAGGCTCTCGCCGGGGAGGGGCACGGTCATCGCCTCCGGGACGGGTGTCGGGTGCTCACATTATGGACGACCCCGCGTTGACAGCGAGGTAGCCGCCTATCAAATATATGAAACTGCATTCTCAGATCGGCGAGGCGAAGGAGACGCGGCGGTGTTCGAGCTCAGCGCGGAGGAACGCGCCATCGTGGAGGTCGTCGCGGACTTCGTCGACCGGGAGGTCCGGCCGGCGGCGCGGAAACTGGAGCACGCGAACGCCTATCCGGAGCGGCTCATCGACCGGATGAAGGAGCTGGGCGTCTTCGGCCTCGCCGTGCCCGAGCCGTACGGCGAGACGAAGGTGTCGAAGACCTGCTACGCGCTGGTCACCGAGGAGCTCGCCCGCGGCTGGATGACGCTCGCCGGGGCGTTCGGCGGGCACACGGTCGTCTCGCATCTGCTGGCGGTGTTCGGCACCGAGGGGCAGAAGACCCGCTACCTGCCGCGGATGGCGACGGGCGAACTGCGGGCCACGATGGCGCTGACCGAGCCGTCCGGCGGTTCGGATCTGCAGGCGATGACCACGGTCGCGCGCCGCGCGGGCGGCCGGTACGTGGTCAGCGGCGCCAAGATGTGGATCACCAACGCGCGCCGGTCCGGGCTCATCGCGCTGCTGTGCAAGACCGACCCGGAGGCCGCGCCCCGGCATCGCGGGATGAGCATCCTGCTCGCCGAGCAGGGGCCGGGCCTGACCGTGTCACGGGATCTGCCCAAGCTCGGGTACAAGGGCGTGGAGAGCTGCGAGCTGGTGTTCGACGGGTACGAGGCGCCGCTCGACGCGGTGCTCGGCGGCGAGGAGGGGCGCGGCTTCGCCCAGATGATGCGCGGGCTGGAGGTCGGCCGCATCCAGGTGGCGGCCCGCGCGCTCGGCGTCGGCCGGGCCGCGCTCGAGGACTCTCTGCGTTACGCGCAGGAGCGCGAGTCGTTCGGCAAGCCGATCTGGGAGCACCAGTCGGTCGGCAACCTCCTCGCCGACATGGCCACCGAGCTGCGCGCGGCCCGCCTCCTCACGCTCGACGCGGCGGCCCGGCTCGACGCGGGCGAGCGCTGCGACATGGAGGCGGGCATGGCGAAGCTGTACGCGTCGGAGGCGGCGATGCGGATCGCGCTGAACGCCGTCCGCATCCACGGCGCGGCCGGGTACTCCACCGAGTTCGACGTCGAGCGCTACTTCCGGGACGCTCCGCTGATGATCGTCGGCGAGGGGACGAACGAGATCCAGCGGAACGTGATCGTCAAGCAGCTCGTCGGGCGGCACCGCGCCTGACCGGTGGCCCTGCTCCCGCGCGGCGCCGTCGTGCGGGACACGGCCGGTCAGGAGAACGTCGCGGTCATCGCGGTGACACCGCCGGGAGCCTCGATCGACAGCGTCCCGTCCGGGGCCCCGGCCGCCGCGAACGGCTGCCCCGCGAAGACCGGCCTGCGCGCGCGGAACGACAGTTCGCGCACCCGCACGCCCGCGCGGCGCGGCAGCTCCAGGCACAGGATCGCCAGCAGCGGACCGTGGACGACGAGCCCCGCGTGCCCCTCGACGCCGGTGGCGTACGGCTCGTCGTAGTGGATGCGGTGGGCGTTGTAGGTGAGCGCGCTGAACCGGAACAGCAGCACGGGGTCGGCCGTCATCGGCAGCGTCCAGGGCGCATCGACGGCCGGGGCCTCGAACGACGGCGCGGGCGGGCGCGCGGCCGGCTCGCCGCTGCGGTAGACGAGGTCCTGTTCCTCGACCGCGATCTCGGCGCCGTCCCGCAGGAACGTCTGCCGCACGGTGACGAACAGCATCTCGCCGCCGCGTCCCGTCTTGACCGCCGTCGACGCCAGTTCGTCCCGCCGGGTGACGGTGTCGCCGACGCGCAGCGGCTCGGTGATCCGGAACCTGCCTCCGGCGAACATCCGCCGCCGGTCGGGGATCGGCGGAAGGAACCGCCCCTCCCGCGGGTGCCCGTCGGGGCCGAGCTCGTGCCGCGCCGGCCGTTCCAGGAAGTGCAGCCACTGCCACAGCGGCGGCAGCTCCTCCCCCGGCGGCGGGACGTCCAGAGCCCCCGCCAGTGCCGCGGCGGGCGCGGCGTCGATGACCTCGGTCGTCTCGCGCGCCCGGGGCGCCCATCCCGTGACGTCGATCACCGGCCCGCTCCCCTTCCATATATTTGATAGGGAATTATGCCGAACCGTCGCGGGGATCGCGGCGGCCGGGGCGGCACCGGCCGGCCGCCTCCCCGGCGCCGCCCGGTCAGAGTCGTTCGATGATGGTGACGTTGGCCTGGCCGCCGCCCTCGCACATCGTCTGGAGGCCGTAGCGGCCGCCGGTGCGCTCCAGCTCGTGCAGGAGCGTCGTCATCAGCCTCGCGCCGGTCGCGCCGAGCGGGTGGCCGAGCGCGATGGCGCCGCCGTTGGGGTTGACGATCGCGGGGTCGGCGCCGGTCTCCTTCAGCCACGCCAGGACGACCGACGCGAACGCCTCGTTGATCTCGACGGCGTCGATGTCGCCGATCGTCATCCCCGTCTTCTTCAGCGCGTGCGCGGTGGCGGGGATCGGCGCCGACAGCATCCGGATCGGGTCCTCGCCGCGCGCGGAGATGTGGTGGATGCGGGCGCGGGGGGTGAGGCCGTGGTCCTTGACGGCCCGCTCGGAGGCGATGAGCAGGGCCGCGGAGTTGTCGGAGATCTGCGACGAGACCGCGGCGGTGAGGCGGCCGCCGTCCACCAGGGTCTTCAGCCCAGCCATCTTCTCCAGGGACGTGTCGCGGCGCGGTCCCTCGTCGTGCTCGACGCCCTCGAACGGGACGATCTCGCGCGCGAACCGGCCCTCGTCGATGGCCCGGATCGCGCGCTGGTGGGACTCGTAGGCGAACGCCTCCATGTCCTCGCGGGACAGGTCCCAGTCGCGGGCGATCATCTCGGCGCCGTTGAACTGCGACACCTCCCCGTCGCCGTAGCGCCGCACCCAGCCCTTGGAGCCGGCGAACGGGCCCTGAGTGAAGCCGAGCTGCTCGCCGGCGATCATCGCGTAGGAGATCGGGATCTGCGACATGCTCTGCACGCCGCCCGCGACCACCAGGTCGGACGTCCCGGACAGGACGGCCTGCGCCGCGAAGTGCACGGCCTGCTGCGAGGAGCCGCACTGGCGGTCGACGGTGACGCCGGGGACCTCTTCGGGCAGCCCGGCGGCGAGCCAGCAGGTGCGGGCGATGTCGCCGGCCTGCGGGCCGACGGTGTCCACGCAGCCGAACACCACGTCCTCGACGGCGGCGGGGTCGACCTTCGCGCGGTCCATGAGCGCCGTCAGGGCGTGCGCGCCCAGGTCGGCGGGGTGCGCTCCGGCGAGCCCGCCGCCGCGGCGCCCGACCGGCGCGCGGACCGCTTCGACGATGTACGCCTCGGCCATGGTGTCTCCTTCGTGGGGCCTTCGTGGAGGCTCTGGGGGCTATAGGCGGCTATGGGGGCTATAGGCGGCTATGGGCGGCTTTCGCGGGCGTCAGCCCGCCTTGATCCCTTCCAGGAACATGGCGAGGTACTGCTTGGCGATGTCCTCGGCGGACAGCCGCCCGCCCGGTTCGTACCAGTTCGCCGCCACCCAGACGGTGTCGCGGATGAACCGGTAGATCAGCGCCCGGTCGAGGTCGGCGCGGAACGCGCCCTCCCGGACGCCCCGGTCGAGGAGCGACAGCCACATCTCCTCGAACCGGCGTTGCGAGTCGAGCAGGTACCGGAACCGCTCGCCGGTCGCCAGGTGCTTCGACTCGTTCTGGTAGATCACGACGGCGGGGCGGTGCCTGTCGATCGAGCGGAACGACTCGACGACGATGCCCTCGAGGGTGTCGCGGGCGTTGCGTCCCTCCGCGAGGACCCGCTCGTAGGCCTCCCACATCTCGTTCAGGAAGGTCGAGAGGATCTCGTCGGCCATCGACTCCTTGGAGTCGAAGTGGTAGTACAGGCTGCCGCCGAGGATCCCGGCGGCGTCGGCCACCTTCCGTACGGTGGTGGCGGAGTAGCCCTGGGAGGCGAACACCTCGGCGGCCGTGGCGAGCAGCTCGGCCCGCCGCTCCGCGCGGGCGGCCGCGGTTCCCTCGGCGTCGCGCCGTCGTGGACTCATGGGTTACGGACTTCCTAAGGGTGCTGGGAGGAGACGGAGACGACCTCCCCGGTCATGTACGACGAGTAGTCGCCGGCCAGGAAGACGATAACGTTGGCGACCTCCCACGGCTCGGCGTAGCGGCCGAACGCCTCGCGGCGCGTCAGCTCGTCCAGCAGTTCCTCCGAGGTGACCTTGACCAGGTGCGGGTGCATGGCGAGGGACGGCGAGACGGCGTTGATCCGGACGCCGAAGCCGGCCGCCTCCAGCGCCGCGCAGCGGGTGAGCGCCATGACTCCGGCCTTGGCGGCGGCGTAGTGCGACTGCCCGCGCTGCGCCCGCCAGCCGATCACCGACGCGTTGTTGACGATCGCGCCGGAGCCCTGCTCGCGCATGATCCGCAGCGCGGCGCGGGTGCAGCGCATGGTGCCGTTCAGGGTGATGTCGAGGACGCGGTCCCACTGCTCGTCGGGCATGTCGACGAGGTCGGCGGTGCCGCCGAGGCCCGCGTTGTTGACGGCGACGTCGACGCGCCCGAAGCGTTCGACGGCCAGGTCGTACAGGGCGCGGACCTGGTCCTCGGACGTGACGTCGCAGGGCAGGGCCGCGACGCGGTCGGCGCCGAACTCGCCGGCGAGCTCCTTCTCGGACGCGGCGAGCCGCCGCTCGTGCGCGTCGGAGATCAGGACGCGGGCGCCCTCCTCCAGGCAGCGGCGGGCGGTGGCGCCGCCGATCCCGGCCCCGGCCGCCGCGGTGATGACGACGGCGCGGTCCTCGAGGAGGTCGTGGCCGCGGACGTACGGGGGCGCGGTGGGGGGCACGTTGGGCGGCACGGTGGGGGGCGGGGTCATCCGCGGGCCTCTCTCGGGAGCCCGAGCACGCGCTCGGCGATGATGTTGCGCTGGATCTCGTTCGATCCGGCGTAGATGGTGTCGGAGCGGGAGAACAGGAACAGCCGCTGCCAGTCGTTGAGGTCGTACGGCTCACCGTCGGCGACGAGGCCGGCGGCGCCGAGGACGTCCATGGCCAGTTCGCCGAGCTCGCGGTGCCAGGTGCCCCAGACCAGCTTGGAGATGGACGACTCGGGCCCCGGCGCCCCGGCGGCGACGCCGGCCATCGTGCGCATCGCGTTGAGACGCATGATCTCCAGGCCCATGTGGGAGCGGACGAGCCGGTCGCGCAGCAGCGGGTCGTCGATCGCGCCGGTGCGGCGGGCGAGCTCGAGGACGCCCTCGAACTCGCGGCGGAACCCGACCTGCTGGCCGAGGGTGGCGACGCCGCGCTCGAACCCGAGGGTGGCCATCGCGATCCTCCAGCCGTCGCCGGGCGCGCCGACGATGTTGGCCGCGTCGGTGCGGGCGCCGTCGAAGAACACCTCGTTGAACTCCGAGGTGCCGGTGAGCTGGACGATCGGCCGGATGTCGACGCCGTCCGCCTTCATCGGCACCAGCAGGTAGGACAGGCCGGTGTGCCGGGACGATCCGGGCTCGGTGCGGCACACGACGAAGCACCAGTCGGCCTCGAGCGCCAGGGACGTCCACACCTTCTGCCCGGTCACGACCCATTCCCCGTCGCGGAGTTCGGCGCGGGTCTGGACGTTCGCGAGGTCGGAGCCGGCGTCGGGCTCGGAGTAGCCCTGGCACCACAGTTCCTCGACCGCGACGATCGGGGGCAGGAAGCGGGCCTTCTGCTCCTCGGTGCCGAACGCGATGATCGTCGGCCCGAGCAGGTTCTCGCCGATGTGGTTCACGCGGGCGGGGGCGTCGGCGAGCGCGTACTCCTCGTGGAAGATCACCTGCTGCCGGACGGTGGCGCCGCGTCCGCCGTGCTCCTTCGGCCAGCCCACGCAGGTCCAGCCGGCGGCGGCCATGTGCCGCTCCCAGGCCAGCCGTTCCTCGTGCGCCTCGTGCTCGCGGCCCGGGCCGCCGAGCCCGCGGGCGTGCGCGAACTCGCCGGACAGGTTGGACTCGAGCCAGTCGCGGACCTCGGCCCGGAACGCCCGGTCCTCGGGGGACTCGTTCTCGTTCACGAGGCGCACTCTACCAAACAGTTGTTAGAAAGAATCTCCCTCCAGGACCGGCGCCGCGTCCCGCCCGGCGGCGGGCGGCCCGTGCCGGAGCCGTCCGCCCGGCCGGCGCGGGCTCCCCCGCCGGGACGGCCGGCACGTCGCGATGCAGCAGGTCGAACAGCCGGTCCCAGCGGGTCAGCACCGCCTCCGGCCGGAACCGCCGGACGGACGCGCGCGCGTTCTCCCCCAGCTCGCGGCACAGTTCGGGGTCGTCCATGAGCCGGCCGAGCGCCTCGGCGAACGCCGCCGTGTCGCCGGGCGGGACGAGCAGCCCGGACCGTCCGTCCCCGGGCGACGCCTCCGCCAGCAGGGCGCGGACACCGGGCGCGCAGTCGAACGCCACCGTGGGCAGCCCGTAGGCCATGGCCTCCAGCACCGACATCGGGAAGCCCTCGGCGCGGGACGGCAGGGCGAAGATCGACACCTCGACGAGCGCGTCCTCGACGTCGGCGACCACGCCCCGGAACTCCACCGAGTCCGCGAGGCCCGCCGCGGCGGCGCGGCGCCGCAGCGCGTCCTCGTCCGGCCCGGTCCCGTAGACGTGCAGCCGCCACCCCGGGCGCCGCTCCCGGGCCCGCGCCCACGCCTCCAGCAGCAGGTCGACGCCCTTCTCGTCCGACAGCCGTCCCACGCAGGCGACGGCCGGCAGATCGAGCGTCGGGTACACCGCCGGCTCGACGTGCAGCGGGTTCGGGATGTGCCCGGCGTTGGTCATGCCGGCGCGGGCCCACGCGTCGGCGTCCTCGGCGGTCAGCGCGAGCAGCCGGTCCGCGTGCGCGTAGTGTTCCCGGACCCGGCCGTAGCGCGACGAGCGCCGCGTGGCCTCGAACGACTCGTGCGTCATCCCGACGACCCGCAGGCCCGACGTGTCGGCGAGCCGCACCCACTCCATCGCCCACACCTGCGCGACGATCACGACGGCTCCCGGGCGGGCCGCGGCGAGCAGCCGGGACAGCCGCCCCGCGCCGCGCCGCTGCCCGGCCCGGCGCCACGCGTCGCGGGCCCGCGCGGCCGGGTCCAGGCGGGC
>NZ_JBHTJA010000111.1:0-20876 GCF_042675525.1 Actinomadura sediminis | reverse complement strand
CTCCGGCGCGGTCGCCGGAAGCGGGACGGGCGCCGCGGCGCCGACCGGTTCCGGCGCGGGCACCGGCGGGGGGAGCGGATGCCCGCCCGTCGCCGTGGCCGCGCCGCCGTCCCGCCGCCAGTTCGCCGTCACCGTCTCCGCGAGCCGCTCCGGGTCGGGCCGTTCCCGGCCGACGAGCCGCGCGAGGACGTCCTGCGCGGTCGGGCGCTCGCGCGGGTCCTTGGTGAGCGCCGCGGCGACGATCGCCCGCAGCCGCGGGTCGAGCCCGTCCAGGTCGGGCTCCTCCGCGCCGATGCGCCGGAACGTCTCCGCGACCGTCTCGCCGCGGAACGGCGGCCGTCCCGTCCCGGCGAACGCCACCACGCAGCCCCACGCGAAGACGTCCGACGCCCGCTCGACCGGCGCGCCCGCCAGCACCTCGGGGGCGATGTAGGACGGCGTCCCGACGAACTGCCCGGTGCGGGTGAGGCCGTCGGCGGCGTCGAGGGCGCGGGCGATGCCGAAGTCGATGACGCGGGGGCCGGTGGACGACAGCAGGACGTTCGCGGGCTTGAGGTCGCGGTGCACGATCCCGGCGCCGTGGATCGCGGTGAGCGCGGTCGCGACGCCGACGGCGAGGCCCTCCAGGTCGGAGCCGGGCAGCGGCCCCCGCTCCCGGACCGCGTCGTGCAGGGTGGGCCCGTCGATGTACTCGGTGACGATGTACGGCGGGTCCTGGTCGAGCTCGGCGTCCAGGACGGGCGCCGTGCAGAACCGGTGGACGCGCCGCGCCGCCGTCACCTCCCGGCGGAACCGGGCGAGGAACGCCGGCTCCCCGGCCAGCTCCCGGTTGATCACCTTGACCGCGACGCGGCGCCCGTTCGGCTCCGCGCCGAGGTAGACGGTCCCCATGCCGCCGCGGCCCAGCCGCCCGAGCAGGCGGTAGCCGCCGAGGACGCGGGGCTCGTCCGGCGCGAGGGGTTCGGCTGTCGTGGTGGCGGTCATGGGGGGCTCGGGCTCCTCGGATGATCAGCTTTCCGGGCCCAGCCTAAGCCCGTCACGGGGTCAGCAGGAGTTTTCCGGTGGTCCGCCGGCCCTCCAGATCGGCGTGCGCCGCACGCGCGTCGGCGAGGTCGTAACGGTGCCCGACGTGCACCCGCACGCGTCCGTCCGCGACCCACCGGTACACCTCGCCGGCGCGTTCGAGCAGTTCCGCGCGGGTCGCGGTGTGGTGCGCGAGCGTCGGGCGGGTGAGGAACAGCGACCCGGCCGCGTTGAGCCGCTGCGGGTCGAACGGCGGCACCGGGCCGCCCGCCGCCCCGTACAGCGCCAGGACGCCGCGCCGCCGCAGGCTCGCCAGGCTCCCCTCGAACGTGGGCGCGCCGACGCCGTCGTACACGGCCGCGACGCCCTCGCCGCCGGTCAGCTCCCGCACCCGGTCGGCGAACCCGTCGTAGCCGAGCACCGCGGCGGCGCCCGCCTCCCGGGCCAGCTCCGCCTTCTCCGGGGTCGACGCCGTGCCGATCACCCGGGCGCCGAGCATCGTGGCGACCTGCGTGAGCAGCAGCCCCATGCCGCCCGCCGCCGCGTGCACCAGCACCGTGTCGCCGTCCCGGACCGGGTACGTCGAGCGGGTCAGGTAGTGCGCGGTCATGCCCTGCAGGAGGACGGCCGCCGCGTCGTCCGCGGCGACTCCGCCGGGCACCGGCACGAGCTTCTCCGCCGGGACCACGGCCCGTTCCGCGTAGGCGCCCTGCACGTTCGCCCACGCGACGCGGTCGCCGGGGGCGAAGCCGTCCACGCCCGTCCCCACCGCCGCGACGGTCCCGGCGGCCTCCATGCCGGGCGTGTACGGGAGCGGCTGCGGGTAGGCGCCCGTCCGGAAGTACACGTCGATGAAGTTGACGCCCGCCGCCGCGACGTCGACCAGCACCTCGCCGGGCCCGGGCTCGGGATCCGGGCGCTCGGCGGGCACCAGCACCTCCGGGCCGCCGTTCTCCGACACGACGATCGCGCGCATGCTTCCACTCCTCGTTGATCGACGGGCGTACGGAACGCGGTAACCGCGCACCCGCACGCGTTGTTCCATGCCCGGGACGTTCCGGTGGGCGTCGCTCCCGGCCCGCGGCGTCAGGTCCAGTCGCGGACGGTCGCGTCGACGAGCGCGACGGTCTCGTCGACGCGCGCGGCGATCGTCCCCGGGTCCCAGATCGCGCGGCGGGAGCACTCCTCGAACCCGACCCGGGTCGCGGCCGTGAAGAGCGCGACGACGAGCCGGGGCCGCAGGTCCCGGTCCGGGTCCACGCCCTCGCGGCGCGCGATCTCGGCGACCAGCGCGCCCTCCGACGCCGCGTACCCGGTCAGCTCCGCCGCCAGCAGCGGGGGCGTCGCCTCGATCACCTGCCGGATCCGGCGGAACCGGGCGACGTCCGCCTCCTCGCCCGTGGCGATCCGCTGCAGCACCGTGCGCAGCGCCTCGAACAGCGCGGTGAACGGGCGCTCCCCGGCGGGCCGCGCCGCCAGGGCCTCCTCCATGGCCCGGTACCGCTCGGTGACCTGGCTGAGGACCACGTCCTCCTTGGAGGCGAAGTAGCGGAAGAACGTCCGCTGCGACACCGGGAGCGCCGCGACGATCTCGTCGATCGTCGTCTCCTCGTAGCCGTTCCGCACGAACAGTTCGAGGGCGGCGTCGATCAGCGCCATCCGGGTCCGCTGCTTCTTGCGCTCGCGGACCCCGCCGGCGGAGGGTCCGTGCGCGGGCCCCGGCGGCTCGCCGGCCGCGTCGGCGGTCATCGCTGCTCCTCCATCCCGGTGCACGGGCGGTGCCCGCCCGCTCTCACAGAGCTTTTATCACGGCGGCGCGCCGCCCATGCGCGTGAGATTTCAACTATTCGGCGGCGATCGCCCGGACCCGCCCCGCGCGCCGGCCTCCGCCCTCGGAATCGGTCGCCCCCCCCGGCGGCGGGAAAGGACAGACCGTTCTCCGCGTTTTCCCTGCGCAGCCGCTCTGCTCGGGTCATGCTGATATCGGTCACGAATCGTTGCCGATCTGTAGCCCACCGTTACCGATCGGCGGGATGAGGCAGGTGATCGGCATGTCCGTCGTCGGCGGGCCGGACCTCGCGCGGGTGCGCCGGAGGCACCTCGCGGCGCTCGCGTACGAGGTGGAACTGCGCGGGCTGGCGTGGCGGCTCGCCGGGCCGGGGGAGTCGGTGCTGAGCGTCCGCGGCCCCCGCTCCGGCCGGCGCGTGATGGTGGTCGCCACGCCGTCCGGGGACGGCTGGTCGTACCTGTGGCCGGGCGGCGGCATGGCCGACGTCGCCGCGGCGGCCCAGGTCGCCGACCGGCTCGCCCGGCTGCTGTCCTGACCCGCCGCCGCGGAGGGGCCGGTCGCCGCCGCGGCGGGGCCGCCTTGCCTCCCCGTCCGCGACCTCTCTAGACTCGGTCGCGAACGTATGTTCGATCGGCCGCATGCCCTTCCCCCGTGCGGTGAACGCGAGGGGGAGGCAGATGACGCGCGTGTTCGGCGATCCCGTGGACGTCTCGGTGCGGGACGGGCGTCCGGTCCGGTTCGTCCGCCGCGGCCGGTGCTACACCGTGCGGCGCGTGCTGGAGCACTGGGTCGCCACCCGCGACTGGTGGCGCGAGCGGGACCCGGACGGCGACGTCCTCGGCGAGCGCGAATTCTGGCGCGTGGAAGCCTCCCCCGGCACCGAAACGGGGGTCTACGAGCTGAGATGCGACGTTTCGACGCAGACTTGGCTGCTTTCCCGGGTATGGGACTGACACGATGCATCTGCACGTCGCGTCCGCGTACTCGCTGCGCCACGGCGTCGCGCCGCCCGCCGCGCTGGCGGAGCGCGCCGCCGAACTGGGCATGGAGACGCTCGCCGTCACCGACCGCGACGGCCTCTACGGGGCCGTCCGGCACGTGCTGGCCTGCCGCGACGCGGGCCTCGGCGCGGTCGTCGGCGCCGACCTGGCGCTCGCCGGCGGCGGCCGGATCGTGGTCCTCGCCGCCGGGCGGGCCGGATGGCGGTCGCTGTGCCGGCTGGTCTCGGCGGCGCACGCCCCCGGGCACGCGGCCGTCCGCGCGTCCGGTACCGGCCCCGCGGTCACCCGGGAACTGGTCGGGGCGCACGCCGAGGGCCTCGTCGTGCTGCTCGGGCCCGCCTCCGACGTCGGCCGGGCCGTCGCCGAGCGGTGCCCGGACGAGGCGGCGCGGCGGCTCGCGGCGTGGCGCGCGGCCGCCGAGGTCGCCGTGGAGATCGTCAACCACTTCGACCGGGGCGACGGGCACCGCGCGGCCCGGATGCTCGCGCTGGCCCGCGAGGCCGGGGTGCCCGCCGTCCTCGGCAACGCCGTCCGGTACCTGGACCCGGCGGACTACCCGGTGGCGCAGGTCCTGGACGTCACCCGCAGGCTCGTCCCGCTGGACCGCCGCCACCTGGAGGAACGCACCGGCCACGCGTACCTGAAGTCGCTCCCGGAGATGCGGCGGGTCGCGGAGCTGAGCTGCGGCCCCGGGGACGACCCGGACGCGCTGCTCGCCGCGACCCGGCGGCTCTCCGAACGGTGCGTCCTCGACCCGGACGGCGATCTCGGCATGGACCGCGTGCACCTGCCCGCCGTGGCCGGGGACGCCCACGCGCGGCTCGTCGCGCGGTGCGCGGACGGGCTGGCGCGGCGCGGGATGGAGCACTCCGCGCGGGCCGCCGCGCGGCTCGCCGACGAACTCGCCGTGATCGCCCGCAAGGGCCTGGCCGCCTACTTCCTCACGGTCGCCGACGCCGCCGCGCTGATCCGCTCCCGCGGCATCCGCTGCGCGATCCGCGGGAGCGGCGCGGGCAGCCTGGTCAACCACCTGATCGGCATCGGCGACCTCGACCCGCTCCGGCACGACCTGCTGATGGAGCGGTTCCTCGCCGACAGCCGCGAGGGCCTGCCCGACATCGACCTGGACGTCGAGTCGGCGCGGCGGCACGAGGCGTACCGGGCGCTGTTCGACCGGTACGGCGCCGACGGCACCGCCTGCGTGTCGATGATGGAGACGTACCGGGCGCGCAGCGCGCTCCGCGACGTCGGCAACGCCGTCGGGCTGCCGCCGCAGGAGATCGACGCGATCGCCAAGGCGTTCCCGCACATCCGCGCCCGGCAGATCCGCGCCGCCCTGCACGACCTGCCGGAACTGCGGCAGAGCAACCTCGCCCAGGGCCGCCTGGAGGTGCTGTTCCGGATCGCCGAACGGCTCGACGGGATCCCCCGCCACATCGCCATGCACCCGTGCGGGGTGCTGCTGTCGAACCCGACCCTGCACGACCGCACCCCCGTCGAGCAGAGCGCCATCGGGTTCCCGATGAGCCAGTTCGACAAGGACGACGTCGAGGCGATGGGCCTGCTCAAGCTGGACGTCATCGGCGTGCGGATGCAGTCGGCGATGGCGCACGCGGTGGACGAGGTCGCCCGCACGACCGGCGAGCGGCTCGACCTCGAGGCCGTCCCGCGCGACGACCCCGCCACGTTCGAGCTGATCCGCACGTCCCGCACCCTCGGCTGCTTCCAGATCGAGTCGCCCGGCCAGCGGGAGCTGATCGGCCGCCTCCAGCCGCGCGACCTCGACGACCTCGTCATCGACATCTCGCTGTTCCGGCCCGGCCCCGTCAACTCCGACATGGTGAGCCCGTTCCTGGACGCCCGCGCCGGTCTCCGCGAGCCCGGCTACCCGCACCCCGACCTCGAACCGGTGCTGCGCGAGAGCCTCGGCGTCGTCGTCTTCCACGAGCAGGTCCTGCGGGTCGTGGACGTCATGACCGGCTGCGGGCTCTCGACGGCCGAGGCGGCCCGCCGCGCCCTCGGCGACGCCGAGGGGCAGGCCGTCGTCGGCGCGTGGTTCCGCGACCGGGCCCTCGCGCGCGGCTACGACGAGGCGTCCGTCGAGCGCGTGTGGCGGACGCTCACCGCGTTCGGCGCCTTCGGCTTCTGCAAGGCCCACGCGGCGTCGTTCGCCCTGCCCACGTACCAGTCGGCGTGGCTGAAACGGCACCACACCGCCGCGTTCTACGCGGGCGTGCTCACCCACGACCCCGGCATGTACCCCAAGCGGGTCATCCTCGACGACGCCCGGCATTTCGGGGTGCCGATCCTCCCGCTGGACGTCAACCGCTCCACCGCCGACTGGCACGTCGAGCCGGTGTCGGCGGGCGGCCCCGCCGGGATCCGGGTCGCGCTGTCGGAGGTCAAGGGGATCAGCGACGCCGAGGTCGGCGCGATCGTCGAGGCGCGCGGCGACGGGCGCCCCTACCGTTCGCTCACCGACTTCTGGCGCCGCGCCCGCGTGTCCCGCCCGATCACCGAGCGCCTCGTCCTCGCCGGCGCCTTCGACGCCCTCTACACACCCGCGCGCGCCGCGCACGGTCCCGGAACGAGCGGCCCGGACGAGCCGGAGGCGGTCGGCCCGGACGAGCCGGTCCCGTCCGGGCCGGGCGCCGCGCCGCGGCGGGACCTGCTGTGCCGGGTCGGGGCGCTCGAGCGGGTGACGGCCCGCCCGCGCCGGGGCGGCGGGGCCGCGGACGGCCAGCTGCCGCTCGGGTTCGACGACGGCGAGCTCGAACCCGTCCTCGCCGAACCCGCCGCCGATCCGGCGCTCGGCGACGTCTCGCCCACCGGGCTGCCGCCGATGACGCCCGCCGAGATCGTCGAGGCCGAGCTGGAGATCCTCGGCATGGACGTCAGCCGGCACGTGCTGACCTTCTACCGGCCGCTGCTGGCCGTGCTGCGCGCCGTCCCGGCCGCCGACCTGCCGCGCCGCCCGCCCGGCACGGACGTGCTGGTCGCGGGCGTGAAGGTCGCGACGCAGACGCCGGCCGTGCGGTCCGGGCAGCGGGTCATCTTCGCGACGCTCGACGACGCGACCGGCCCGGTCGACCTGGCGTTCTTCGAGTCGGTGCAGGACCGCTGCGCCGCCACCGTGTTCGGCTCGTGGCTGCTGGCCGTGCGGGGCCGGGTGCGGCGGGCCGGGGGCCGCGCGGTCTCGATCACCGCGACGGCCTGCTGGGACCTGGCGTCCCTCGAGGAGGAGCGGCGGCGCGGCGGCCCGGACGCCGTCCGCGCCGCGATGGCGCGGCCCGGCCCGTCCGGACGTCCGGTCGGCCGCCGCGTCGTCCAGCCGACCGGGTTCGCGATGTCGCCGTACTCCGACATGGGTCACGCGGGCGCACCGGCCGCGTCCCGTCCACCGGCGAGACTCTGGCACGCCAGCACCGGCAGTTCGGGCCCGGCGCCCTGAAGGCCCCCGGCCGAGCGGGCGGGGGCCACGGCGGTCGCGAGCGGAGCCGAGTCCGAGGGCGCCGCGATCAAGACCGCGCCACGACCTCCTGGCCGGTCTGCAGACGGGTGATCTGGAAGACGTTCGCCATGCAGAGCGCGGCGGACAGCGCCAGGCAGCCGGCCGCCGCGACGCCGAGGTGGACGTCGAAGCGCGCCTCGGCGAGGCTGTCGGTGCTGCCGCGGGCGAACGCCCGCGCCAGCAGCACGCCGAGCACGGCGCAGCACCACCAGGCCGCGACGACGGCCCCGGCGGCCTGCCGCTCGGCGGTGCGGTACCGGCCGCTGTTGACCCACACCTCGTACACCATGCGGGGCGGCAGCCACAGGTTCACGATCGGCGTGAACCAGCCGAACAGCGCCCAGGCGCGGTGGTGGCGGTGCGGGCCGGGCGACTGCCCGTAGGCGCGCCAGAACCAGAACAGGTAGAGCACTCCGGTCACGACGGCCAGGAGCGCGTACACGGTGAACACCTCGGTGTAGGGGGCGATCGCCTCGCCGGTCGCCACGGCGTCGTACGTCCCGTGGGTCTCATGGCGCAGCGGATGCGCCATCCGCAGCAGGCTGATGCCCGAGCCCAGCGCGACGAACGCGTCGAACCCGAGCAGCATGAACACCGCCACGCCGACGGCACGGAAGTCGCGCCGCCGGGCCCACGCTCCGCACGCCGGGCAGCGGTTCACCTCGGCGGGGATGATGTCGCCGCAGAGGGCGCACGGCATGGTCGACCTCCGGGGGCTTGGGGGTGCGGCACATTCTGTCTACTACGAAGGTACGACTTGTCCGCGGCCCGAGCGGTTCGGACCGTTCTCAGAACCGTCCGCTCGGAACGCCGTCCGCTCGGAACCGTCCGCTCAGAACACCGTCCGCGTCGCCGCGAACGCGAGGACGGCCGTGAGCGCGAGCCACCCGCCGAGCCGCCGCGGGCCGCCGGACGTCACGAGCCGTTCGGGGCGCAGGCCGGTGACGATCGCGAGCGCCCACCACTGCGCGGCGAGCCAGATCGTCGCGTACAGGTTCCCGTGGCCGACGTGCGCGCACAGCAGGACGACCGCCGCCGGGGTCGCCGTGTGCGCGAACAGGGACGGGCCGCGCGCCGGGCCGTGCACGCCGCGCCGCAGCCCCGCCAGGACCGCGACCCAGCCGGCGCCGCACAGCGCCCACAGGGCGACCACCACGGTGGGCAGCCCGTTCAGCGACTCCGGTGCCAGCGCCGCCCCCCTCGTCCCGTCCCCATCAGCCCATCAGGCCCGACTCCCAGGCCCACGCCGCCGACTCCACGCGGTTCCGGGTGCCCAGCTTGCGGTGGATGCTCCCGACGTGGGTCTTCACCGTGGACAGCGACACGAACAGCTCCCCGGCGATCTCCTCGTTCGTCCGGCCGCGCGCGACGAGCCGGACGACGTCCAGCTCGCGCTCGGTGAGCGGTTCGCGCGGCTGGACGGGCGTGGCCTGCCGGGGCCGCGCGAGCTGCTCCAGCAGCCGGACGGTGATCGACGGCGACACCAGCGACCCGCCGTTGGACGCCGCCCGGATCGCCTCCACGAGCAGCGCGGGCCCGCCGTCCTTGAGCAGGAACCCGACGGCGCCGCCGCGCAGCGCGCCGTACACGTACTCGTCCATGTCGAACGTCGTGACGATCACGATGCGGAGCGGGTCGGGCACGCCCGGGCCGGCGAGCAGCCGGGTCGCCTCGAGACCGTCCATCACGGGCATCCGGATGTCGAACAGGCACACGTCGGGACGGAGCCGGCGGGCGAGCTCGACGGCCCGCCGGCCGTCGGCGGCGTCCCCGACGACGGTCATGTCGGGCTGCGAGTCGACGATCATCCGGAACCCGGTCCGGACCATCTCCTGGTCGTCGGCGATCAGTACGCGGATGGTCACGTTTCCGATTCTTTCAGCATTCGCCGAGGGGCAGCACCGCCACCACCTCCCAGCCGCCTTCGGGACGCGGCCCCGCGTGCAGCCGCCCGCCGAGCGCGGTCACCCGCTCGGCCAGCCCCGTCAGCCCGAACCCGCCGGACGGCAGCCGCCGCCCGCGGCCCCGCCCGTCGTTGCGGACCGCCACCTCGACGCCCCCGCCGAGCCGCGCGAGCGACACCCGCACGTACGTCGCGTCCGCCGCGTGCTTGCGGACGTTGGTCAGCGCCTCCTGCACGACCCGGTGCGCCGACGTCGCCACCTCCGGCGGGACGGCGCCGAGGTCCGGCGCGACGGACAGGACGGCGGGCGGGTGCGTGAACCCGGCGACCAGCTCGCGCAGCCGGTCGAGGCTCCCGACCGGCCGCGTCGCCGACCCCCGGTCCGGCGGCCCGCCGGGCGCGCCCGCGTCGGGGCCGCCGGCGTGCGGGCCGCCCGCGTACGGGCCGTCGGCGTGCCGGCCGTCCACGTGCTGGGCGTCCCGGAGCAGGCCGACCATGCGGCGCATCGACGTCAGCGCCTCCGTCCCGGCCTTCTCGATCCCCTCGAACATCGTGTCCAGCTGCTCCGGCGACTGCGCGGCCCCCGAGCCCGCCGCGAACCGGGCCGCCTGCGCCTGCACGACGATCCCGGTGACGTGGTGCGCGACGAAGTCGTGCAGGTCGCGGGCCAGTTCGAGTCGTTCGTCCCGGCGCGCCGCCGTCACCGACCGGGACCGCCGCGCGTCCACCGCCCGCAGGTACAGCCCGATGCCGATCGCGATCGCGAGCAGCACGCCGAGCGGCGCGGTGAACAGCGCGACCGTGAGCAGCGTCCAGCGCAACGGCATGATCAGCAGCGCGGCACCGAGCAGCACGGTGACCGGGACGACCCGGTCCCGCGGCGCCCGCCACACCGTGCGGACGGTCAGGATCAGCAGCCCGCCGATCTCGGCGAACAGGCTCGGGCCGTCGGCCGAGTCGATGGCGAGGGCCGTCCCGAGGAACAGGGTGGTGAACAGCGACAGCGATCCCGCCCCGATCGCCCAGGGGAGCAGCCGCCCGCGGCTGACCACCGCGGCGCTGACGGCGGCGGCGACCAGCACCATCCACAGGCCCGGCGTGCCGTCCACGGCCAGCAGGCACAGCAGCAGGTACAGGGCCGCGAAGCCCCCGTACGCGATCCGCGCCACCCATCCGCCGGCCGTGTGGATGCGGTCGAGACCGGCCCCTGTGTCACTCACGGTTACGCAGGCTACGACCCTCAGCCGACCGCGGGATCGGTCATTCGGCCGATGGGCGCCCGCCCGGACCGGTCCTGCGCCCGATGCGCCGGGACGGCGCGCCCGCGCACGCTGGGGGACATGGAAATCATCTACGTCCCGCTCGCCGTCGCCTTCGCCGCCGCGTTCGTCGTCTTCGTCGTCTACGGCGGCGTCGTGATGCCGGTGACCGAGATCGCCGAGTCGTGGCGATCACGCGGAACACGCAGAGCCGGCACCGACGGACCGAAGGAGAACAGGTGACCGAACTCACCCCCGGACCCGAACCCGTCCTGGTGGGGCGCGGCCTGGCCAAACGGTTCGGGACGACCGTGGCGCTCGACGGCGTCGACCTCGCCGTCGCCCGCGCCGAGAACGTCGCGATCATGGGCCCGAGCGGCTCCGGGAAGTCGACGCTGCTGCACTGCCTGGCCGGGATCACGAAACCGGACGCCGGCGAGGTGCGGCTGCTCGGGGAGCGCATCGACGCGCTCGGCGAGCGCCGCCGCAGCGTCCTGCGCCGCACCCGCTTCGGGTTCGTGTTCCAGTTCGGGCAGCTGCTGCCGGAACTGCCCGCGGAGGAGAACGCGGCGCTCCCGCTGATGCTGAACGGGACACCGCGCCGGGAGGCGGTGCGCGCCGCCCGCGGCTGGTTCGGGCCGCTCGGCCTCGCGGGCATGGAGGACCGCCGCCCGGGCGAGCTGTCGGGCGGGCAGGCGCAGCGCGTCGCGATCGCCCGCGCGCTCGTGTGCCGCCCGGCCGTCGTGTTCGCCGACGAGCCCACCGGCTCCCTCGACCAGGCCACCGGCCGCGAGACCATGCGGCTGCTGGTCGAGGCGACCCGGCACAACGACGCGTCGCTCGTCGTCGTCACGCACGACGCGTCCGTCGCCGCCTGGTGCGACCGGACCGTGGAGGTCCGCGACGGACGCGTCCGGCGGCCCTTCGCCGGGGCGGCGTGATGCGCGCGACCCCCGGCCTGGCGTGGCGGCTGCTGCGCGGCGGCGGCGCCCGCGACCTGCTCGGCTCCCTGCTCACCCTCGCCGCCGTGGCCGTCTCGACGGGCCTGCTGCTGTTCGCGCTGGGCGCGAACCACGCGTTCGCCGAGCGGGCCGCGGCCGACGCGTGGCGGCATCCCGCGGAGGCGTCCGGGACGCCCACCGCCGTGCAGGCGCTCTCCACCGACTACGTGAACCCCGGCGGCGGGCCGGGCGAGCCCATCACGATCGTCGATCTCGCCGCGCTGTCGCCCGGCGCGCCCGTCCCGCCCGGAATGCCGCGCTTCCCGGAGCCGGGCGAGATGTGGGCGTCGCCCGCGCTCGCCGGACTGCTCGCGGACCTGCCCGCCGACCGGCTCGCCGCCCGGTTCCCCGAACCCGCCGGGACGCTCGGCGACGACGCGCTCGTGCACCCCGGCGAGCTCGTCGCGGTCATCGGGCGGGACGCCGCCGCGCCGGTCCTGACCGCGCCGCGCACCGACACGACGGGCATGGAGACCACCGCCGCCCCCACCCGCATCGACGCGTTCGCCACCGGGACGTCCTCGTGGATGAGCGTCTACCGGGTCCTCGCCGGGATCGCGTCCGTCCTCATGATCGCGCCGCTGCTGGTGTTCGGCGGCGCCGCGGCCCGGCTCACCGTGGCGCGCCGCGACGCGCGGCTCGCCGCGCTCCGGCTGGTCGGCGCGACCCCCGGCCAGGTCGTCGCGATCACCACCGCCGAGGCCGTCCTCACCGCCGCCGCGGGCGCCGTGCTGGGCGCCCTCCTGTACGCGGCGGCCGTCCCGGCCCTCGCGCACATCACCATCCAGGGCGGCGGCTGGTTCACCGGGCACCTGTGGCCCGGCCTCCCGTTCGTCGCGGCCGTCCTCGCCGCCGTGCCGCTGCTCGTGGGGGCCGGCGCCGTCGTGGGGCTGCGCCGGGTCGTCGTCGGCCCCCTCGGCGTGGCCCGCCGGGAGACGCCGCCCGCGCTGCGCGCCGTCCGGGTCCTGGCGCCGCTCGCGGTCCTCGTCGCGTTCGGCGCCGTGAGCGGCGGCCTCATGGGGCTGCGGTACGCCGGGTTCGCGATCCTGCTCGTGCTGATGGCACTGGCCTTCCTCGCGATCAACTACGCCGGGCCCTGGGCGGTGTCGGTGATCGGCCGGATCATGGTCGCGCTCGCCCGCGGCCCGTCCAGGCTCCTCGCGGGCCGCCGCCTGCGGGACGACCCGCGCGCGGCGTGGCGGACGGTGGCGGGCGTCGCGCTCACCGGGTTCGTCGCGGGCTTCCTCGCGCTGCTGAACCCGGGGGCGGTCGAGTCCGCACCGGCCGACCGGCTGCGGATCGGCGTCCCGGACGGCCGCGCCCCCGCGGCGGTCGCCGCGGGGGCGCGGGAGCGGCTCGCCGGATCCGGCGCCGCGGTCGCGATCGGCGACGGCGGCCTCCCGCGCGACGGCGGGAAGGTCGTGACGATCACCGTGCCGGGCGGCCCCGCCGCCGTCGACCGCGCCCGCACGGCGCTGCACGGGCTCGTGCCCGGCCGCGTCGCGACCACCCCCGCCGACGACGACACCGGCGGCCGGCGCCTGATCGGCGACCTGCGGACGGGGGCGCTGACCGTCCTCGCCGTCTCCTTCCTCATCGGCACCACGAGCGCGGGCATCACCGGCGCGTCCGCCGTCCTGGACCGCCGCCGGACGTACGCGATGCTCCGCCTCGCCGGGACGCCGCTGAGCGTGCTCGACCGCGCGCGCCGGCAGGAGACGCTCGTCCCGCTCGCGGTGATGGGCGGCGGTTCGCTGCTCGCGGGCCTGTTCTTCGCGGCCCCGTTCGCGGTCGGCGTCGGGGTCGCCGGGGCGGCGATGCTCGCCGGGTTCCTGGTGCTCGGTTTCGGCGCGGTCCTCGGCGCGAGCGCCCTCAGCCGCCCCCTGCTGCGGGCCGTGACGACCGACCCGGCGCCCCGCCCGGACTAGCCGGAAATGTCGGTGGCGCTCGGTAGTTTGTGCATGTGATCACAGGTTCCGGTGGGAACAGATGCCGAACCGTGACGCTTGTTACGACGTACCAGGGGGTACGTCACAGGCGACGGCCCCGCCGGGCGGCGGTGCCGTCGGCGTACAGGAAGGGGTGTTGGCAGTGGAGGCGACCAGCCATATCTCTCGCCCGCGGCTGGACGGGCCCGCCGAGCGGACCGTCGTGCAGCCGTGGCTGACCGAGCTCACCCACGCGACGATGAACGCCTACGCCGAGCGGCCTCGCGCGCTCGCCGCGGTCGAGACGCTGCCCGTGCGGGGCGCGCGTCGCCGGCCCGCGCGGGTCGCCGTGGCCGCCGCCTGACGGGGGAAACCGTAGCGTAGAAAGAGCCGGGACGACAGCGTCCCGGCTCTTTTCTCGTCCCGACGTCTCAGTATATGAAACGTGTTTCTCAAAATACGAGAAGGCGTCGTAGGGTCCCGGCATCTCGAGGAGAGGCGATCCCATGGCCGACCAGGCGACCTACACCCACGGACATCACGAGACCGTCCTGAGCGCGCACCGCCGGCGGACGGTCGAGAACTCGGCCGCGTACCTGATCGAGCACCTGCGTCCCGGCGCGTCGGTGCTGGACGTCGGCTGCGGCCCCGGCTCCATCACCGCCGGCCTGGCGGAGCGCGTCGCGCCCGGCCGCGTCGTCGGCGTGGACGCGGCCGAGACCGCCGTCGAGCAGGCGCGGGCCGCCGCGGGCGGCGCGCCCAACGTCGAGTTCGCCGTCGGCGACGTCGAGGACCTGCGGTTCGACGACGACGCGTTCGACGTCGTCCACGCCCACCAGGTGCTGCAGCACGTCGCCGACCCGGTCGGGGCGCTGCGCGAGATGCGCCGCGTCGCCAAGCCCGGCGGCGTCGTCGCGGTCCGGGAGGCCGACTTCGGCGGCATGGTCTGGCACCCGAACCCGCCCGGCATGGACTCCTGGATGCCCGTCTACTACAAGGTCGCGCGCGGCAACGGCGGCGAGCCCGACGCCGGGCGGAGGCTGGCCGCGTGGGCCCGCGAGGCCGGGTTCGCCGACGTGCGCGCGTCCGCGTCCGCGTGGTGCTTCGCGACGCCGGACGAGCGCGCCTGGTGGAGCGAGTCGTGGGGCGGGCGCCTGGCCCGCTCGGCCGTCGCCGACACCGCCGTCGCCGAAGGCCACGCCACCCGCGCGGAGCTGGAGGAGATCCACGCGGGCTGGAAGGCGTGGGCGGCGGCGGAGGACGGCTGGTTCGCCGTCCTCCACGCCGAGATCGTCTGCCGCGCCTGACCGCCGGGCCGCCTGTCCGCGGCGCTCAGAACGGGTCGGTCAGTTCGCCGAGCTTGTCGGTGAGGGCGAGGTTGTGGGAGTAGTCGACGGGGACGGTGACGACCGAGACGCCGTCGTCGGCGAGCGCCTTGCGCAGCGTGGGCAGCAGGTCGGCGGCGGACTCGACCCGGTACCCGTGGGCGCCGAAGCTCTCGGCGTACTTCACGAAGTCGGGGTTGCCGAACTTGATGTGGGAACTGCGGCCGAGCTCGAGGTCCATCTTCCACTCGATCAGCCCGTACGCGGAGTCGTCCCAGATCAGCACGGTGATCGGGAGGTTCTCCCGGACGGCGGTCTCGAGCTCCTGCGAGTTCATCAGGAACGCGCCGTCGCCGGTCGCCGCCAGCACCTTCCGGTCCGGATGGGCCAGCTTGGCGGCGATCGCGCCCGGCACCGCGAACCCCATGGACGACAGCCCGTTCGACACCAGCAGCGTGTTCGGCTCGTACGTCGGGTACATGCGCGCCATCCACATCTTCACCGCGCCGGTGTCGGCCAGGACGATGTCCTCCCGGCCCATCGCGGCGCGGACGTCCGCGACGATGCGGCGCGGCGAGAGGGGGAAGCCGTCCTCGGTGGCGCCCTCGGCCAGCTCCGCCCGCATCAGCTCGCGGATCCTGCGGCCCGTCCCGTTCACGTCGAACCTGCGGTGGGTCGCGTCGGCGAGCGCGTACAGCGAGCGGGGGATGTCGCCCTGGATGCCGACCTCGACGGCGTAGTGGTCGTCGACCTCGGCGGGCGACGGATGGATGTGGATGATCTTCTTGTCGCCGGACGGGTTGATCTTGACGGGGTCGAACTCCTGCAGCTCGTAGCCCACGGTGATGAGCACGTCCGCCTCATCGAATCCGAAGTTGACGTAGTCGTGCCGCATGAACCCCACCGCGCCGAGCGCGTTGCGGTGGTCGTCCGGGAACACGCCCTTGCCGTTGAACGTCGTCGCGACCGGCAGCCCGAGCCGTTCCGACAGGTGCACCAGCGCCTCGCTCGCGCGGTGCCGGGTCGCGCCGTGCCCCGCCAGGACGATCGGGCGCCGCGCGAGCGCGAGGACGTCCGCGGCCCGCGCGACCTGCGACGGCGACGGCTCCTGCGGGCGGACGACGTTCACCGGCAGCGGCGCCAGGCCGGCCGGGACCCGCGCCGACTCGACGTCCTCGGGGATCGCCAGGTACACGGCGCCGGGACGCTCGGTCTGCGCGGTCTTGAACGCCTTGCGCACCATCTCCGGGAGCGCCTCGGCGCGCGGCGCCAGCTCCGCCCACTTCGTGATCGGCCGGAACAGCGACACCAGGTCGACGATCTGGTGCGACTCCTTGTAGATGCGGTCCAGCCCGACCTGCGCGGAGATCGCGACGACCGGGGTGCTGTTGGTGGTGGCGTCCGCGACGCCGAGCTGCAGGTTGATCGCGCCGGGGCCGAGCGTCGCCGACGCCACGCCCGCCTTCCCGGTGAGCCGGCCGTAGATCTCGGCCATGAACGCGGCGCCCTGCTCGTGCCGGACGAGGACGTAGCGGATCGGCGACTCGTTCAGCGCGTTGACGAAGTGGATGTTCTCTTCGCCGGGGATGCCGAAAACGTACTCGACGCCCTCCGCCTCGAGGGTGCGGACGAGGAGGCGGGCGGCGTCTTGCTGCGCGGACATCGGGTGTCCCTCTTCCCACATTGATCTTCGGGGTTCCTTCCGTGCAGCGCGCCGCGGGCCGTCCGCATTCCCCGGCGAGGACGGGTCCGGCCGGGCGGCCTCAGCCGTCGACGACCTCCTTGATCGCGCGCAGCGTCGGCTCGTCCTTCACCCCGGCGATCAGCAGCGTCGTGACGGGGCTGTCGCGCCACAGCCGCATCCGCTCCTTGATCCGCCCGATCGGCCCGAGCAGCGAGATCGAGTCGGCGAGGTCGTCCGGGACCGCCTTGATCGCCTCCTGGCGCCGCCCGTCCAGGAACAGTTCCTGCACCCGGGCCGCCTCCTCCGCGTAGCCGAGCCGGCCGATGAGGTCGAGGTGGAAGTTGCGGTCGCGCGCGCCCATCCCGCCGATGTAGAACGCGAGCGGGATCTTGGCGAACTCGAGCGCGGACGCCAGGTCGTCGGTGACGATCGTGGTGACGGTCGCCGCGATCTCGAAGCCGTCCGGGCGTCCGGCGAGGGACGCGCCGAACACCGGCTCGATCTGCTCCGGGTCGACGAACAGCGGCAGCCAGCCCTGCGTCGCCTCGGCGGCGAGCGCGACGTTCTTCGGGCCCTCCGCGCCCAGGTAGACGGGGATCTCCGGACGCACCGGGTGCACGATCGACTTCAGCGGCTTGCCGAGGCCGGCGCCGCCGGGCAGCGGCAGCGGGTAGTGCGGCCCGGCGCTGGTCACCGGCTCCTCGCGCCGCCACACCTGCCGGACGATGTCGAGGTACTCGCGCGTGCGGGCCAGCGGCTTCGGGAACGGCTGCCCGTACCAGCCCTCGACGACCTGCGGGCCGGACGCGCCGAGCCCGAGGATCACCCGTCCGCCGGACAGCGCGTCGAGGGTGAGCGCGTGCATCGCGGTGGCGGCCGGCGTCCGCGCCGACATCTGCACCACCGCGGTGCCGAGCTTGATCCGGGACGTCCGCGCGGCGTACCAGGTGAGCGGCGTGAACGCGTCCGACCCGTACGCCTCGGCGGTGAACACCGCGTCGTAGCCGAGCCGTTCGGCCGCCAGCACGGTGTCGGTCTGGTCCTCCGGCTCGCGCTGCCAGTAGCCGACGTTCACGCCCAGCTTGAGATCCGCGCTCACGATGCACCCCTTCTCCGCGTTGACGACGCAGAGCGATGGTAGAACACGTTCTACTTTGGGGGAAGCGGCGGATCCGCCGAGCCCGCGGGCGTCCGGGCATGCCTGAGGGCCGCGGCCGGGGGAGACCGCGGCCCCTCGGCGCCGGGCTATGCCTCCCTGGCGATGATCAGGAGGGCCTCGAACGCGGCGGGCGTCAGCACCAGGGCCGGGCCGCCGGGGTCCTTCGAATCACGGACAGCGCGCAGATCGCGGGGAAGGGGGGCCACCTCGACGCACTGGTCGCCGCTCCCGCTGTGGGAGGACTTGCGCCATGCGGCCCCGGTCAGGTCGCGCTGCAGGTTGGTCACGGGCTGCTCCTTGCTGCCTCGGCGATGAGGTGCGCGGATTCCTCGGTGGACAGGGCGGCCGCCTCGATGCGATCAAAGCGGTCCCTATGTTTTGCTATTGCCTCCGCGCTCTCAAGGTAAACGTCGCCCATGGTGCCCTCTACGTAGGCGATATCGGGGTCTGCGGGGTCCGGATACGACAATATGGTGAAACGTCCGTCTAGGCCCGCATGCTCCTGCGCCGAGTACGGAAGCACCTGAATGGTGATCGTCGGGCGTTCCGCGGCGGTGAGGAGCGACTCCAGCTGCCCGCGCATCACGCCGGGCCCGCCGATCGGGCGCCGCAGCACCCCCTCGTCGAAGATCACGTGGAGCTGCGGCGCGTTCTCCCGGGTGAGCAGCCCCTGCCGGTGCTTCCGGGCGGAGATGCGGCGCTCGATGTCCTCCTGGTTGGGCAGCAGCCGCCCCGCGGTGATGACCCGGCGCGCGTACTGCTCGGTCTGCAGCAGCCCGTGGATCAGCTGGGGGTCCCAGGTCCGGATGTGCGACGCCTCGTCCTCGAGCGCCACGTAGCTGCCCGCGAACACGTCCTGGTACGCGGTCCACCAGCCGCGCTGGCCCGCCTGCCGCGCCAGCGTGATCAGCGAGTCGCGCTCGGGGCTCGGCACCCCGTACAGATCGAGGATGTCGGCGATGTCGCCCGGTTTCGGGCGGGTCTGGCCCGTCTCGAGGCGGGAGATGGTGGCCCGCGACCAGTCGAGCCGGTCCGCGACCTCCTGCAGCGTGAGCTTCTGCTCCTCGCGCAGCCTGCGGATCTCGCGCGCCAGGCGACGGCCACGGACAGTGGGACGGTACGTCATGGGAGTGAAGTCTCCTCACTCGGCGGGTGCGCCACAACGAGATTGCCGCAACCCGGTGCGAAGGCAGGTCGATTTCCCGAAGGCAGTTGCAAAGGTGAGAATCTCACGTAACGCTGGGATCCGTGACTGCCCGGGGACCGAAAGTGACGAGCGATCCCGCCGCGCACCCCGGGCACGTAGTTGCGGGAGGACCCGTGAAGACCTCGTCAGCCCACGTTGCGGACGTCCGGACGAAGCACGCGGACGTGCCCGTGGAGGCCGAAATCGGTACCGCGCCCGGACCGGCCCCGGGCGCGCCGCCGCGAACCGAACCCGTGCCGGAACCGGGCCGCACGGCGCAGAGCATGGCGGACGCGATGGCCGACGAGCCCGGCGCCCCCGCCGGCACCCGTCCCGGCTGGGTGTGGGCGCTGCCCGGCGGCCCCGGCTGCGCGGGGCACGCGCGCCGCGTCCTGCGCGACGCGCTCACCGCCCTGGGCGTCCCCCGCGACGTCATCGGCGACGCCCAGCTGATGGTCAGCGAGCTCGCCACCAACGCCCACCAGCACGCCGGCGACCACGGCCCGCACGAGCTGTGGCTGTACTTCGGCGACGACGGGACGGGCGGCGAGGGGGCGGGCGAGGTCCGTTGCGCGGTGTTCGACGCGCTCGGCGACGCCGCGCTGCCCGGCTACTCGTGGACGTCCGGCGACTGCGGCCGCGGCCTCGGCATCGTCCGCGAGCTGTCGGGCGGCCGCTGGGGGATGCGCCGCACCCGGTCGCGGCTCGGGCCGTCCGTGCGGGGCAAGGCGGTGTGGTTCGCGATCCCGCAGGCGCGGCCGTCCTGAGCGGGCCCGTTCCCCGCGGGGCGCGCCGGTGTGCGATCCTTGCGGGCGACGGACGCGGAGGAACCCGGTGCGAATCCGGGGCTGTCCCGCAACTGTGACCAGGGGAGTTCCCTCTCGACAGGGCCACGGCGCCGATGCCGGAAGGCCGAGGGGGAGCGGTGATCCGGGAGCCAGGAGACTCCGGCCGTCGGACCGCACCGCCATCGGGCGTGGACACCCGAGGAAGGACGAACCCGCGATGCCCCCTGCCGCGCCGGCCCCCGGCTACCCGTTCTCCGCCGTCGTCGGGATGGACGACCTCAAGCTCGCGCTCCTGATCAACGCCGTGTCGCCCGGTGTCGGCGGCGTCCTCGTCCGGGGGGAGAAGGGCACCGCCAAGTCGACGATCGTCCGCGCCCTGGCCGCGCTGCTCCCGCCGGTCCGGGCCGTCCCCGGCTGCCGCTTCTCCTGCGACCCGGACGCGCCCGACCCGGGCTGCCCGGACGGCCCGCACGGCGCCGGGTCCCGCGAGCGCCCCGCCCGGCTCGTCGAGCTGCCCGTCGGCGCGTCCGAGGACCGCCTCACCGGGTCCCTCGACATCGAGCGGGCGCTGACCGAGGGCGTCACCGCGTTCGAGCCCGGCCTGCTCGCCGCCGCGCACCGCGGCGTCCTGTACGTCGACGAGGTCAACCTCCTGCACGACCATCTCGTCGACCTGCTGCTGGACGCCGCCGCGATGGGGGAGTCGCACGTCGAGCGGGAGGGCGTGTCGGTCCGGCACGCCGCGCGGTTCCTGCTGGTCGGCACGATGAACCCCGAGGAGGGGGAGCTGCGTCCGCAGCTCCTCGACCGGTTCGGCCTCACCGTCGAGGTCGCCGCCACCCGCGACCCGGCCGAACGGGCCGAGGTCGTCCGGCGGCGGCTGCGCTTCGAGGACGACCCGGCCGGCTTCGCCGCGGGCTGGGCCGGCGCCGAAGCGGGACTCGCCGCCCGGATCGCCGCCGCCCGCGACCGCGTGCCCGGTGTCGAGCTGACCGACGCCGCGCTCCGCCAGATCACCGCCGTGTGCGCGTCCTTCGAGGTCGAAGGGCTGCGCGCCGACCTCGTCACCGCGCGCGCCGCGATCGCGCTCGCCGCCTGGCACGGCCGTCCGGCCGTCACCGCCGACGACGTGCGCACCGCCGCGCGGCTCGCCCTCCCGCACCGCCGCCGCCGCGACCCGTTCGACGCGCCCGGCCTGGACGCCGCCAAGCTGGACGAGATCCTCGACGAGCACGCCGACCCCGAGCCCCCGGAGGGTCCGATCGTCGCCGAGGCGTGGGACGACCCGGACCGCGACGGCCGCCCGGACGGCCCCGGCC
>NZ_JBHTJA010000110.1:0-21011 GCF_042675525.1 Actinomadura sediminis | reverse complement strand
CGCCGGCTGCTGCTCGTCGGCCGCCGCGGACCGGCCGCCGAGGCCGCCGACGTCCTGGTCGCCGACCTGGCCGCGCTCGGCGCGCGGGCGTCCGTCGTCGCCTGCGACGTCGCGGACCGGGACGCGCTCGCGAAACTCCTGGCCAACGCCGTTCCCGCGGCGCACCCCCTCACCGCGGTGGTGCACACCGCGGGCGTGCTCGACGACGCCGTCCTCACCGCGATGACGCCCGACCGGCTCGAAACGGTCCTCGCGCCGAAGGCGGACGCGGCCTGGCACCTGCACGAGCTGACCGCCGACCTGGACCTGGCGATGTTCGCGGTGTTCTCCTCCGCCGCCGGGGTCCTCGGCACGGCCGGCCAGTCCGGCTACGCCGCCGCCAACGCCTTCCTCGACGCGCTGGCCCACCGGCGGCGGGCCGCGGGCCTCCCCGGCCTGTCCCTCGCCTGGGGCATGTGGGAGGAGAGCAGCGCGATGACCCGCGACCTCGGAGAGAACGACCTCGCCCGCAACCGGCGGATGGGCGTCGCGCCGCTCCCCACCGCCGAGGCGCTCGACCTCTTCGCCCCCGCGCCCGCCGCCGCGGCGCCCGCCGCCGTCCCGCTCCGGCTGCATCCCGGCGGCGCCCCCGCCGGGGACGTCCCGCCGCTGCTCCGCCGCGCCCTGCGGCGGACGGCGGGCGCCGCGCCGCCGCCGCTGGACGAGCCCGCCGAGCGGTTCGGCGACCTCGCTCCCGGCGAACTGCGGGACCGGCTCCGCGAGCTGGTCATCACGCACATCGCCGTGGTCGCCGATCACCGGCGCGGCGCCGTCCGGCCCGAACGCCCGTTCCGCGAACTCGGCTTCGACTCGCTGATGACCGTGGAACTGCGCAACCGGCTGGCCGCCGCAACCGGCCTCACCCTCCCGCCCACCCTCGTGTTCGACCATCCGACCCCCGCCGCCCTCGCCGATCACCTCCGCGACCGGCTCCTGGACGGCCGTCCCGCCACCGGCGGCGACGACGCCGGCGGCGCGGCCGCCGACCCCGACACGGCCGTGCGGGACGCGCTCGCCCGCGTCCCGGTCGACCGGCTGCGCCGGTCCGGCCTGCTCGACGCGCTGCTGCGGCTGGCCGACGGCCCCGCCGCGACGGCGGACGACGACGGGACGGAGAACCTCGACTCCATGGCCGCCGACGACCTGATCCGGCTCGCGTTGAGCGACACCGGCGCCGACGACTTCTGAACCGCCGAACCGACCCTGGGGGAAGTGCCATGCCGGACTCAGAGGACAAGCTCGTCAGCGCGCTCCGCAGCGCACTGAAGGAGAACGAGCGGCTGCGCCGGGCGAACCTGGAGATGGCCGCCGCCGCGACGGAGCCGCTCGCGATCGTCGGCATCGGCTGCCGCTTCCCCGGCGGCGTCCGGTCCGCCACCGACCTGTGGTCCCTGCTCGCCGACGGCGCCGACGCGATCGGGCCGTTCCCCACCGACCGCGGCTGGGACCTCGACGGCCTCCACCACCCCGACCCCGGCCATCCCGGCACCTCGGTCGCCGCCGAGGGCGGATTCCTGTACGACGCCGCGGACTTCGACCCCGCCTTCTTCGGGATCGGCCCCCGCGACGCGCCCACCATCGACCCGCAGCAGCGGCTGTTGCTGGAGGCCGCCTGGGAGGCGTTCGAAGGCGCGGGCATCGTGCCCGCCTCCATCCGGGACACCGACACCGGCGTGTTCGCCGGGGTGATGCACGGCGACCACGCGTCCCGGCTCGCGCACGCCCCGTCCCCCCTCGAGGGCAAGCTCGGCCTCGGCGGCATCGCGAGCGTCCTGTCCGGCCGCGTCTCCTACACCTTCGGCTTCCGCGGCCCGGCGGTGACGGTGGACACGGCGTGCTCGTCGTCGCTGGTGGCGCTGCACCTGGCGGTGCAGTCGCTGCGGCGCGGCGAGTGCTCGCTGGCGCTGGCCGGCGGCGTCACGGTGATGTCGACGCCCGACACGTTCGTCCAGTTCAGCCGCCTGGGGAACCTCGCCCCGGACGGCCGCTGCAAGCCGTTCGCCCGCACCGCGAACGGGCTCGGCTGGTCCGAGGGCGTCGGCGTCCTGCTGCTCGAGCGGTTGTCGGACGCGCGTCGCAACGGCCACCCCGTCCTCGCCGTGCTGCGCGGGTCGGCCGTGAACCAGGACGGCGCCAGCCACGGCCTCACCGCGCCGAACGGCCCGTCGCAAGAACGCGTGATCCAGGCCGCGCTCGCCGATGCCGGTCTGTCGCCGTCCGATGTGGACGTGGTGGAGGGGCATGGGACGGGCACGCGGTTGGGTGATCCGATCGAGGTGCAGGCGTTGCAGGGGGTTTATGGGCGGGATCGGGATCGTGCGTTGTTGCTGGGTTCGGTGAAGTCGAATCTGGGGCACACGCAGGCGGCCGCGGGTGTGGCGGGTGTGATCAAGATGGTGCTGGCGTTGCGGCGGGGTGTGGTTCCGCGGACGTTGCATGTGGACGAGCCGTCGGGTGAGGTGGATTGGTCGTCGGGTGCGGTGGAGCTGGTCACGGAGGACCGTGCGTGGCCGGAGACGGGGCGGGTGCGGCGTGCGGGGGTGTCGTCGTTCGGGATCAGCGGCACCAACGCCCACGTGATCTTGGAGCAGGCGCCCGACCCCGAGCCGGTGGCCGCGCATCGACCCGCACCGTCCGTGATCCCGTGGGTGGTGTCGGGTCGTGATGCGGGGGCGCTGCGGGCGCAGGCGGAGGGCCTGCGGTCGTTCGTGGGGGAGCGGCCGGAGCTGGACCCAGTGGACGTGGGTTTCTCCCTCGCGACCACCCGTTCCCCCTTCGAGCACCGTGCGGTGGTAGTGGGCACCGACCGTGCGGAACTGCTCGACGCCCTGGCGGGGCACAGGCTGGCCGGAATGGTGAGCGACGAGCCGGGTCGTTCGGCGGTGGTGTTCTCCGGTCAGGGCGCTCAGCGGGTCGGGATGGGCCGCGGGTTGTCCGAGGCGTTTCCGGTGTTCGCGGAGGCGTTCGAGGAGGTGTGCGGGCACTTTGCGGGGTTGCGGGAGGTGGTGTGGGAGCACCCGGACCTGGTGGATCGGACCGAGCACGCCCAGTGTGGTCTGTTCGCGTTCGAGGTGGCGTTGTTCCGGTTGGTCGAGTCGTGGGGTGTGGTCCCGGATTTCGTGGCGGGTCATTCGATCGGTGAGGTGACCGCCGCCCATGTGGCGGGGGTGTGGTCCCTGGAGGACGCCTGCCGCGTGGTGCGGGCGCGCGCTTCGTTGATGGGTGCTCTGCCTGCGGGTGGGGCGATGGTCGCCGTCCAGGCGTCCGAAGACGAACTCGACCTGCCGTCCGGGGTGGAGCTGGCGGCGATCAACGCTCCTTCTTCGGTGGTGCTGTCGGGGGATGAGGACGCGGTGGCTCGGGTGGCGGCCGAGTGGAAGGACCGGGGCCGCAAGACCACCCCCTTGAAGGTGTCGCACGCGTTCCATTCGGCGCAGATGGAGCCGATGCTCGACGACTATGCCGAGGTTCTGGCCTCGGTCACCTTCCACCCGCCGACCATTCCGCTGGTGTCGACGGTGACGGGCGAGCGGACCGGCGAGATGCTGCTCTCACCGGGGTATTGGCTGCGTAATGTGCGCGAGACGGTGCGGTTCGCCGATGCCGTCCGGACCCTTGAAGGTGAGGGTGTTCGCACGTTCGTTGAGGTGGGGCCTTCGGCGGTGTTGTCGGGGCCGGGGTCGGGCTGTTTGCGGGGTGCGGAGGGGGAGTTCGTCGCGGTGGCGCGTGCCGACCGTGATGAGGTGGAGGTGCTGCTGGGGGCGGTCGGCCGGTGGTGGGAACGCGGTCACGACGTCGACTGGGGCGCCCTGTTCACTGGTACCGGTGCCCGGCGTGTCGAGTTGCCGACCTACCCGTTCCAACGCCGCCGCTACTGGCTGGACGCGCCGCCCGGCGCCGCCGGCGCGTCCGGGCTCGGGCTCTCGCCCGCCGGGCATCCGCTTCTGGGCGCCGCCGTCGCGCGGGCCGACGCCGAGGGCCTGGTCCTGACCGGGCGGCTGTCCGCGCGGAGCCACCCGTGGCTGGCCGACCACCGGCTGAGGGGCGCGATCGTGTTCCCCGGCACGGCCTTCCTGGAACTGGCCATGCACGCGGGAGACGTCGCGGGGTGCGGCCTCCTGGAGGAGATGACGCTGCAGGAGCCGCTGATCCTGCCCGACGACGACGCGGTGCAGCTGCAAATCCTCGTGAGCGCCCCCGACGCCACCGGGCGGTGCGCGTTCTCCGTCCATTCCCGTACCGGTGAATTTGACCTGCAAGACCCTTGGACCCGGCACGCCGACGGCGTCCTCGTCCCCGCCGGACGACCGGACGCCGCCCCCGCCGACCTGGCCGCCTGGCCGCCGCCCGGGGCCGGGCCCGTCGACCTCGGCGACGCCTACGAGCGGCTGGCCGCCGCCGGGTACGACTACGGTCCAGTGTTCCGTGGGCTGCGCGCGGCATGGCGCCGGGGCACGGACCTGTTCGCCGAAGTGGCGCTGCCGGAGGGCACGGACCCCGCCGGGTTCGGCCTGCACCCGGCGCTGCTGGACGCCGCCGTGCACGCCTGGCTGCTCGACCACGCCGCCCCGAGGGACGCGGAACCGGCCACCATCATCCCGTTCGCCTGGCGCGGCGTCGCCTCGGCGGCGACGGGAGCCACCGCCGTCCGGGTACGGCTCCGCGACGAGGACGGCACGATCTCCGTGACGGTCGCGGACCCGGCGGGGGCGCCGGTCGCCGAGATCGCGTCGATCACCCCCCGGGAGATTCCCGCCGAGCGGCTCGCGGGCACCGCGCGGGGCACGGGGGACGCGCTGTACGCGGTCGACTGGCGTCCGGTCCGGGCGGTGCCGGACGGGACGGCTGCGCCGTACCCGGAGGCGGCCGGCGTGCTGGAGGGTCCGTCCCCGGACGGCCCGGTGCCGGACGTCGTGCTGCTGACGTGCGCGCCGGAGAGCGAGCCGCGGGGAGAGGGGACGGTCGCGGAGCGGGCTCGCACGGCCGTGCGGCGCGTGCTCGGCGACGTCCAGGCGTGGCTGGCGGACCCGCGGACTGCCGGGGCGCTGCTGGTGGTGACCACCCGCGGGGCGGTCGCCGCAGGTGACGGCACCGAGCGGGCGGACCCGGCGCAGGCCGCGCTGTGGGGGCTGGTGCGGGCCGCGCAGGCCGAGCATCCGGGGCGGCTGGCGCTCGTCGACCTCGACGGCCGGGGAGACGACGGCGCCGCGGTCGCCGCCGCGGTCGCGTCCGGGGAGCCCGAGGCGGCGGTGCGGGCGGGCACGCTCCTCGTCCCGCGCCTCGTGCCGGTGCGGCGCGCAGCGGAGCCCGAGGACGGTGCCGCGACGAGCGCGGCGCCGACCTGGCGCCCCCGCGGCACGGTGCTGATCACCGGCGGGACGAGCGGGCTCGGCGCGGTGCTGGCCCGCCACCTCGCGGCGGAGCACGGCGAGCGGCGGCTGCTGCCGGAGAGCCGCCGCGGCGCGGACGCGCCCGGCGCCGCCGACCTGCGCGCGGAACTGGCCGCGCTCGGCGCCGAGGCCGTGCCGGTCGCCTGCGACGTCGCCGACCGCGACGCGCTCGCGGCCCTGCTGGACTCGATCCCCGCCGGGCATCCGCTGACGGCGGTCGTGCACACCGCCGGGATCGCCGAGCCGGCGGTCGTCGCGGCGCTCACTCCCGAGCAGGTGGACCGGGCGATGCGTCCCAAGGCGGACGCGGCGTGGCACCTGCACGAACTCACGGAGGGGCTCGATCTGTCGGCGTTCGTCCTGTACTCCTCCGTGGGCGGCCTGGTGCTGGGCGCCGGGCAGGCCGGTTACGCGGCGGCCAACGCGTTCCTCGACGGCCTCGCCGCGCACCGGGCGGCGCGCGGGCTGCCCGCGACGTCGCTGGCCTGGGGCCTGTGGGACGCCGCGGGCATGGCGGAGCGGCTCACCGAGACCGATCTGCTGCGGCTGCGCCGGCTGGGCCTGCCGCCCCTCGGGACCGGCGAGGCGCTGGAGATGTTCGACACGGCGCTGCGCGGCCGCGAGCCCGCCGTGGCGCCGCTGCGGATCGACCGGGCCGCGCTGAACGCCCGCACCGACGAGGTTCCCGCGCTGCTGCGGGGATTCCTGCGCGGGCCGTCGCGCCGTGCCGCCGCCACCGGCGGCGCCGCGCCCGCCGGAACGGATCTGACCGCCCGGCTGGGCGGACTCGACGGCCAGGCCAGGCGGCGGGCGCTGCTGGACGTGGTGCGCGCCACGGCCGCGACGGTGCTCGGGCATCCCTCGCCCGACGCCGTCGGGACCCGGGCCGCGTTCCGCGACCTCGGGTTCGATTCCCTCGCGGCCGTGGAGATGCGCAACCTGCTGCGCGACGCGACCGGGCTCGCCCTCCCCGCCACCCTGGCCTTCGACCATCCCACCCCGTCGGCGCTGGCCGAGCACCTGGCCGGCCGGCTGTTCGCGGACGCCGCGCCGGCGCCCGCGCGGGAACCGGCCGCGGCCGTCGCCGCCGCGACCGACGACCCGATCGCGGTCGTCGCCATGGCCTGCCGCTACCCGGGCGGGGCGCGCACGCCCGAGGACCTGTGGCGGCTGGTGCGCGACGGCGCGGACGCGACCTCCGCGTTCCCGGACGACCGCGGCTGGGACCCCGCCGTGCACGACCCGACCCGGACGCGGCCGGGGACCACGTACGTGGAGCGCGGGGGCTTCCTGCACGACGCGGCGGACTTCGACCCGGGCTTCTTCGGCATCTCGCCGCGCGAGGCCGCCGCCATGGACCCCCAGCAGCGGCTCCTGCTGGAGACCTCGTGGGAGGCGCTGGAGCGCGCGGGCATCGACCCGGCGACCCTGCACGGCAGCCCGACCGGGGTGTTCGCCGGCGTGATGTACCACGACTATCCCGGGGCCGGTCCCGGCGGCAGTGTCGTGTCGGGGCGCGTCTCCTACACGCTCGGGCTGGAGGGACCGGCGGTGACGGTGGACACGGCGTGCTCGTCGTCGCTGGTCGCCCTGCACCTGGCCGCGCAGTCGCTCCGGCAGGGGGAGTGCTCGCTGGCGCTCGCGGGCGGGGTCGCGGTGATGGCGACTCCGGAGATGTTCGTGGAGTTCTCCCGGCAGCGGGCGCTGTCGCCCGACGGCCGCTGCCGTTCCTTCGCGTCCGCCGCCGACGGCGTCGGCTGGGCCGAGGGCGCCGGTGTGCTGCTGCTGGAGCGCCTGTCGGACGCGCGCCGCAACGGCCACCCGGTGCTCGCGGTGGTGCGGGGCAGCGCGGTGAACCAGGACGGGGCCTCCAACGGGCTGACCGCGCCGAACGGGCCGTCCCAGGAACGGGTGATCCGGCGGACGCTCGCCAACGCGGGCCTCGACGTCGCCGACGTGGACGTCATGGAGGGCCACGGCACCGGGACCACGCTCGGCGACCCGATCGAGGCGCGGGCGCTCCTCGCCACGTACGGGCGGGGCCGCGGCGCCGCCCGCCCGCTGCTGCTCGGGTCGCTGAAATCGAACATCGGCCACACCCAGGCCGCGGCCGGCGCCGCGGGCGTGATCAAGATGGTGCTGGCGATGCGCCACGGGATCGTCCCGCGGACGTTGCACGTCGACGAGCCGTCACGGGAGGTGGACTGGTCGTCGGGCGCCGTCGAGCTGGTCACCGAGGAGCGCGCGTGGCCGGAGACGGGACGCCCGCGCCGCGCGGCCGTGTCCTCGTTCGGGATCAGCGGCACCAACGCGCACATGATCCTCGAACAGGCGCCGCCGGACGCGCCCGCCGAGACCGGCGGCGGCGCGGCCCCGGACACCGCTTCCGGCGGCGGGCGGCCGTGGCCGGAGAGCGGGCTGCTGCTGCCGCTGTCCGCCCGGGCGCCCGGCGCCCTGCGCGACCAGGCCGCGCGGCTGCTGGCGGCGCTGGACGACGACCCCGCCCCCGACCTCGTGGACGTCGGATTCTCCCTGGCGACGACCCGGGGACGTTTCGAGCACCGCGCCGCGGTGTGCGCCGCCGACGGCGCGGCCGTGCTGCGCGGCCTGCGGGCCGTCGCCGCCGGGGACCCCGACGGCGGCGTCGTCCGGGACGTCACGCCCGACGCCGGCGGCGGACCGGTCGCCGCGCTGTTCTCCGGGCAGGGCTCCCAGCGTCTCGGCATGGGACGCGACCTGCACGCGGCGTTCCCCGTCTTCGCGGCGGCGTTCGACGAGGTCTGCGCGGAGTTCGACGCGCTCGACCCGCAGGCGGGCGGGCTGCGGGACGCGCTGTGGTCGCGCGCCGAAGCGATCGACCGGACCCGGTACGCGCAGCGCGGACTGTTCGCGTTCGAGGTCGCGCTGTACCGGCTGGCCGAGTCGTGGGGCGTCGTCCCCGACCTGCTCGCCGGGCATTCCATCGGCGAGCTGGTCGCGGCGTACGCCGCGGGCGTCTGGTCGCTGCCCGACGCGTGCCGGGTCGTCGACGCGCGCGCCCGGCTGATGGAGGACCTCCCGCAGGGCGGCGCCATGGTCGCCGTCAACGCCGCCCCCGGCGACCTGCCGCTGCCGGCGGACGGGGTGGAACTCGCCGCCGTGAACGGCCCCCGCTCGGTGGTGCTGTCCGGCGACGAGGACGCGGTCCTGGAACTGGCCGGTTCGCTCGGCTCCGGCCGGACGACCCGGTTGCACGTTTCCCACGCCTTCCACTCCGCCCACATGGACCCGATGCTGGCCGACTTCCGGAAGGTCCTGGAGTCGGTCTCCTACCGGCCGCCACGAATCCCGATCGTCTCGATGGTCACCGGAGACGCGGCGGCGGACGTGACCTCCCCGGAGCACTGGCTGCGCAACGTCCGCGACACCGTCCGGTACGCCGACGCCGTGCACGCCCTGGAAGAACGCGGCGTCCGGACCTTCCTGGAGTACGGGCCCCGGGCGGTGCTGTCCGCCACCGGCCCGGAGTGCCTCGCCCGGCGGGACGGCGCCTTCGTCGCCCTGTCGGGCGGCGACGGGCCCGAGCACGGCGCGTACGCCCGCGCCCTCGCCCGCCTGTGGACGCGCGGCACCGACCTCGCCTGGGACGCCGCCTTCGCCGGCACCTCCGCGCGGCGCGTCGGCCTGCCGACCTACCCGTTCCAGCGCACCCGCCACTGGGCCGACGACGATGCCCACCATGACGCGGCCCACCGCGACGCGGCGGGCCCCGACGATTCCGGGTTCTGGGCGGCCGTCGAACGCGGCGACGTCGGCGGCCTCCGCCGCGTCCTCGGGATCGACGGCGACGCCGCCGACGGCGCACTCGGCACCGTCCTGCCCGCGCTGTCGGAGTGGCGGCGGCGACGCGACGACGACGCCGCCGTCGCCGCCCTGCGCTACCGCATCGGCTGGACCGCCCTGCCCGCGCCCGCGCGCCCGCGCCCGGCCGGGGAACGGTGGCTGCTCGTCCTCCCGCCGGAGCACCCCGCCCGCGACCGGCTCACGGCGGTGCTGGACGAGCGCGGCATCGGCCACGCCGTGCTGGAACCGCCCGCCCCGGACCCGGACGACGCCGCCGGCCGCGCCGCGCTCGCCGCCCGGATCGAACGGCTGCGGCGGGACGACTCCCCGTTCACGGTCGTGCTGTCCCTGCCCGGAACGGACGACCGGCCCCACCCCGCCCACCCGCACGTGGACCGGCACGTGGCCGGCGTGCTCCTGCTCGTCCAGGCGCTCGGCGACGCCCGCGTCCCCGCGCCGCTGTGGATCTGCACGCGCGGCGCCCAGACCGTGGACGCCGCCGACGCCCCCGCCGACCCCGTCCAGGCCGGGATCTGGGGCCTCGGCCGCTCGCTCCGCCTGGAACTGCCGGACCGGTGGGGCGGCCTCCTCGACCTGCCGGCCGAACCGGACGACCGCGCCCTGCGCCTCCTCGCCGACGCCGTCGCGGGCGGCGTCCCGGAGCCGGAGGACCAGCTCGCGGTGCGCCCGTCCGGGCTGTTCGGGTGCCGGATCCGCCGCGCCCCGGAACCGCCCCCGTCCGGCGACGGCGGCTGGCGCCCCCGCGGCACGGTGCTGATCACCGGCGGGACCGGCGCCATCGGCGGGCACGTCGCACGCCGGCTCGCCGAGCGCGGTGCCGAGCACCTCGTGCTGGCCGGCCGGCGCGGAGCCGACGCGCCCGGCGCCGCCCGCCTGGCGGCCGAACTGGAGGCGGCCGGGGTCCGGGTGACCCTCGCCGCCTGCGACCTGGCGGACCGGCCGGCCGTCCGGGACCTGCTCGCCGAGCACCACGTGACGGCGGTGTTCCACGCCGCCGGGACGTCGGGACGGGGCGGCGGCGACGCCGCGTCGGGCCGGACCGCCGCCGCGGAGACCACCGCGGCCGACGTCGCCGACGTGTTCGCCGCGAAGGTCGGCGGGGCCCGCAACCTGGACGAACTGATCGACCACGACCTGGACGCGTTCGTGCTCTTCTCCTCCGTGGCCGGGGTGTGGGGGAGCGCCGCCCAGGCCGCCTACGCGGCGGCGAACGCGCACCTCGACGCGCTCGCGCAGCGGCGTCGGGCGCGCGGGGCCGCGGCGACGTCCGTGGCGTGGGGGCTGTGGGCGGGCGACGGCATCGCGTCCGGGACCTCGCTCGGCGAGTGGCTGGCCGGACAGGGTGTGCGCGGCCTCGACCCCGGGCTCGCCGTCACCGCGCTCGACCGGATCCTGGACCGGGACGAGTCCGGGCTCGTCGTCGCCGACGTCGACTGGAAACGGTTCGCGCCGATCTTCACCGCGCGCCGTCCCGGCCCGCTGCTGAGCGGCGTCCCCGAGGCCCGCCCCGCGGCGCCGCCCGCCCCGGACGGCCCCGCGCCGGCGTCCGAACTCGCCCGGCGCGTCGCCGGGCTGCCCGGACCACGCCGCGCGGAGCTGCTCGCCGAGCTCGTCCGGACCGAGACCGCCGCGGTCCTCGGCCACGACTCGGCGGGCGCCGTCCCCGCCGACCGGTCCTTCCGGGATCTCGGGCTCGACTCGGTCACCGGCGTCGAGCTGCGCGACCGGCTGTCCGCCGCGGCCGGTGTGCCGCTGCCCGCCACGCTGGTGTTCGACCGGCCGACCCCCGAGGCCGCCGCCGCGCACCTGGAGGACCTGCTCGCCGGACCCGGCGACGCCGCCGCCCGCGCGCCCGTCCCGGCCGCCGCGGTCCGGCACGACGAGCCGATCGCCGTCGTGGCGATGAGCTGCCGGTTCCCCGGCGGGGTGCGGTCCGCCGACGACCTGTGGCGGCTGCTCGAACGGGGCGGCGACGCGATCACCGGGTTCCCCGCGGACCGCGGCTGGGACGTCGACGCCGTCTACGATCCCGAACCCGGCACGCCCGGCCGCTCCTACGTGCGCGTCGGCGGCTTCCTGGACGACGTCGCGGCGTTCGACGCCGGATTCTTCGGCATCTCGCCGCGCGAGGCGCGGGACCTCGACCCGCAGCAGCGCCTCCTGCTGGAGAGCGCCTGGACGGCGCTGGAGCACGGCGGGATCGACCCGCGCACCCTCCGCGGCGACCGCGTCGGCGTGTTCGTCGGCACGAACCTCCAGGACTACGGCGCCGACATCCACAACTCCGCGAGCGCGTTCTCCGGCCGGATCTCCTACACGTTCGGGCTTGAGGGCCCGGCGATGACGGTGGACACGGCCTGCTCGTCGTCGCTGGTGGCGCTGCACCTCGCCGCGCAGTCGCTCCGGCGCGGCGAATGCCCGCTGGCGCTCGCGGGCGGCGTCACCGTCATGTCCACCCCGAAGGCGTTCATCTCGTTCGCCAAGCAGCGGGGGCTGGCGCCGGACGGGCGGTGCAAGGCGTTCGCGTCGGGTGCCGATGGGACGGGCTGGTCGGAGGGTGTCGGGATGCTGGTGCTGGAGCGTCTGTCGGACGCGCGGCGCAATGGTCATCCGGTGCTGGCGGTGGTGCGTGGTTCGGCGGTGAACCAGGACGGCGCGTCCAACGGCCTCACCGCACCCAACGGCCCGGCACAGGAGGAGATGATCCGCCAGGCGCTGGCGGACGCCGGTCTGTCGCCGTCCGATGTGGACGTGGTGGAAGGCCACGGCACCGGCACCCGGCTGGGCGACCCGATCGAGGCGCAAGCCCTCCTCGGGGTCTATGGGCGGGACCGGGATCGTGCGTTGCTGCTGGGTTCGGTGAAGTCGAACCTGGGGCACACGCAGGCCGCCGCCGGTGTGGCCGGTGTGATCAAGATGGTGCTGGCGATGCGGCGCGGACTCGTCCCGCGGACGTTGCATGTGGATGAGCCGTCACGTGAGGTGGACTGGTCGTCGGGCGCCGTGGAGCTGGTCACCGAGGACCGTGCGTGGCCGGAGACGGGGCGGGCGCGGCGTGCGGGCGTCTCGTCGTTCGGGATCAGCGGCACCAACGCCCACGTGATCTTGGAGCAGGCACCCGACCCCGAGCCCGAGCCGGATTCCGAGCCGGCCTCGGCGCCCAGGGCCGGGAATCGGCTCTCGACCGTCCCGTGGGTGGTGTCGGGTCGTGATGCGGGGGCGCTGCGGGCGCAGGCGGAGGGCCTGCGGTCGTTCGTGGGGGAGCGGCCGGAGCTGCACCCTCTGGACGTGGGTTTCTCCCTCGCGACGACCCGCTCGCGCTTCGAGCACCGTGCGGTGGTCATCGGCTCCGACCGGGCGGAACTTCTGGAGCGGCTCGCCGACGCCGGACATCCGGAGTCGACGGTCGCCGACCCGGGTCGTTCGGCGGTGGTGTTCTCCGGTCAGGGCGCTCAGCGGGTCGGGATGGGCCGCGGGTTGTCCGAGGTCTTTCCGGTGTTCGCGGAGGCGTTCGAGGAGGTGTGCGGGCACTTTGCGGGGTTGCGGGAGGTGGTGTGGGAGCACCCGGACCTGGTGGATCGGACCGAGCACGCCCAGTGTGGTCTGTTCGCGTTCGAGGTGGCGTTGTTCCGGTTGGTCGAGTCGTGGGGTGTGGTCCCGGATTTCGTGGCGGGTCATTCGATCGGTGAGGTGACGGCCGCCCATGTGGCGGGGGTGTGGTCCCTGGAAGACGCCTGCCGCGTGGTGCGGGCACGCGCTTCGTTGATGGGGTCCCTCCCATCGGGTGGGGCGATGGTGGCGGTGCAGGCGTCGGAGGATGAACTCGTTCTGCCGTCCGGGGTGGAAGTGGCGGCGGTGAATGGTCCTTCTTCGGTGGTGCTGTCGGGGGATGAGGACGCGGTGGCTCGGGTGGCGGCCGAGTGGAAGGACCGGGGCCGCAAGACCACCCCCTTGAAGGTTTCCCACGCGTTCCATTCGGCGCAGATGGAGCCGATGCTCGACGACTATGCCGAGGTTCTGGCCTCGGTCACCTTCCACCCGCCGACCATTCCGCTGGTGTCGACGGTGACGGGCGAGCGGACCGGCGAGATGCTGCTCTCACCGGGGTATTGGCTGCGTAATGTGCGGGAGACGGTTCGGTTCGCCGATGCCGTCCGGACGCTCGAAGGTGAGGGTGTTCGCACGTTTGTTGAGGTGGGGCCTTCGGCGGTGTTGTCGGGGCCGGGGTCGGGGTGTTTGCGGGGTGAGGAGGGGGAGTTCGTCGCGGTGGCGCGTGCCGACCGTGATGAGGTGGAGGTGCTGCTGGGGGCGGTCGGCCGTTGGTGGGAACGCGGTCACGACGTCGACTGGGGTGCCCTGTTCGCCGGGTCCGGTGCTCGGCGTGTCGAGTTGCCGACCTACCCGTTCCAACGCCGCCGCTACTGGCGCGACCCGGACACGGCCGGGGCAGGGGCCGACTCCGCGCGCCACCCGCTGCTCGACGCCGCCGTCTCCCAGGCCGGGTCCGGTGCGGTCGTCCTGACCGGACGGGTGTCGGCGCGGACGCAGCCGTGGCTGGCCGACCACCGGATCGGTGAGGCCACGGTGTTCCCCGGCACCGGCTTCGTGGAACTCGCGATCCACGCCGGCGACCGGGTCGGCTGCGGGTTCCTCGACGAACTCGCCCTCGAAGCCCCGCTGACGATCCCCGCGGACGGCGCGGTGGACGTTCAGGTCACCGTCGACGCCGCGGGCGCCGACGGGCGGCGCGACGTGGCGGTGTACGCGCGCCCGCAGGGCGCCTCGCTGGAGGAACCCTGGACCAGGCACGCGGCGGGTGTCCTCGCCGCCGCCCCGCCGGAATCGGACACCGACCGCGAGGCGGCGCACTGGCCGCCGCCCGACGCGGTTCCGCTTGACCTCGACGGGTTCGGCGACCCGCACGTCGACGGCGGCCTGTCCTACGGGCCCGCGTTCCAGGGGATCCGGGCGGCGTGGCACCGCACCGGCGCCGACGGCGACGAGGTCTTCACCGAGGTCGAGCTGGCCTCGGACCTGCGGGACGAGGCGGACCGCTACGGCGTCCACCCCGCGCTGCTCGACGTCGCCGTGCAGGCGTACGCGCTCACCGGACGGGCGGACGCGGGGTCGGTGGTGCCGTTCGCCTGGAACGCGGTGACGCTGCACGCGGCCGGGGCGGTCGGCCTGCGGGTCCGGCTGGCCGTCGGGCGGGACGGCGCGGTCCGGCTGGCGGCGGCCGACCCGGCGGGCGCGCCGGTCGTGTCGATCGGGTCGCTCGTCATGCGGCCGATCACGGCGGTGCCGCACGCGGAGAACGGGTCCGGCGGTGCCGCGGGCGGCGAGCTGTACCTGGTCGACTGGACCGACCCGCCTCCCGCCCACGGGGACGTCCCAGGGACGCCCGTCCGCGAGACGCCCGACATCGGCGCATTGCGCACCGCCCTGGACGGCGGCGCGCCCGTCCCCGACGCCGTGTCTTTCCCGGCCGGGGCGGCGGCGGGCGATCCGGCCGACGACGCGGGACCGGCGGTCCGCCGAGTGCTGGCGGCGCTGCGGTCCTGGCTGGAGGACGAACGGCTGGCGGCGTCCACGCTGGTGGTGCTGACCCGGAACGCGGTCCTGCCCGGCGGCGACGGTCCGGCCGACCTCGGCGGCGCGGCCGTCTGGGGGCTGGTGCGTTCCGCGCAGGCCGAGCATCCGGGCCGGTTCGTCCTCGCCGACATGGACGGCTCGGACGCCTCCGCCGCCGCCCTGCCGGCGGCGCTCGCGACAGGGGAGCCCCAGTTCGCGATCCGCTCCGGCACGGTCCGCGTCCCGCGCCTGGCGCCGGTGCCCCGCGCGGACGGCCCGTCCGAGCCGTTCGACCCCGGCCCGGGCACCGTGCTGATCACCGGCGGCACCGGGGGCCTGGGCGCCGTGCTGGCGCGGCACCTGGTGAGCGGGCACGGAGCGCGGCGGCTGCTCCTGCTGAGCCGCCGCGGCGCGGACGCGCCCGGCGCGGGGGACCTCCGGGAGGAACTGGCGGCGCTCGGGGCCGAGGTCGCGTTCGCCGCGTGCGACGCGGCGGACCGGGACGCGCTGGCGTCCGTCCTCGGCGCGATCCCCGCGGAACGCCCGCTGACCGCGGTCGTCCACGCCGCCGGGGTGATGGACGACGCCGTCCTGTCCTCGCTGACCGCCGACCGGGTCGGCGCGGTCCTGGACGCCAAGGCGACGGCGGCGCGGCACCTGCACGAGCTCACCGGGCACCTCGGCCTGTCGGCGTTCGTCCTGTACTCGGCGGCGGCGGGCACCCTCGGGACGCCCGGCCAGGCGGCGTACGCGGCGGCGAACGCCTACCTGGACGCGCTCGCCGCGCGGCGCCGGGCCAGCGGCCTGCCCGCGGTGGCGTTGGGCTGGGGGCTGTGGGAGCGGCCGACCGGCATGACCGGGCACCTCACCGCGGCCGACGTCGACCGGATCGGCCGCGTCGGCGTCGCGCCGCTCGCCGCGGCGGACGGGCCGGCGCTGTTCGACCGGGCCGTCACCGCGGGCCCGCCCGCGGTGCTGCCCGTCCGGCTGCACCTGGCCGCCCTGCGGGAACGGCGGAACGCCGGGACGCTCCCGGCCATGCTCACGGGCCTGGTGGGGGACCGGCCCGCGCGCCGCAAGGCGGCGCCCGGCGGCGCGGCGGCGACGGCGGCGGCGCGGGGCGCGGCGCTCGCGGCGCTGAGCGGCCCGGAGCGTGCCGAGGCGCTCGTCGCGCTGGTACGGGCGGAGGCCGCGGCGGTCCTCGGGCACGACGGGGCGTCCGACGTCCGGGCGAGCCGGGCGTTCGACGAGCTCGGCTTCGACTCGCTCACGGCGATCGAGCTGCGGAACCGGCTGACCGCCGCGACCGGGGTCCGGCTGCCCGCCACGCTCGTCTTCGACTACCCGAACCCGGCCGCGCTGGCGGAGTACCTCGGTGACCGGCTCGGCCCCGGCCCGGCGGCGCCGGAGGTGTCGCTGCTGGGCGGCCTGGACCGGCTGGAAGCGGCCCTCGCCGCCCCCGGAGACGCCGATCTGGGCGCGCTCGGCGACGCCGACCGGAACCGGATCGGCGACCGGCTGCGGGCGCTGCTGGACCGCTGGCGCGAACTGCGCCTCCCCGGCGGGGACGAGCGGAACGTCGCGGACGAGCTCGCCGACGCCGACGACGACGCCATGTTCGACCTCATCGACCGGGAGCTCGGCCGGTGAGCCCGCGCACCGGTCCCGCGCGCGGCACCGGCCGCGCCGACCGAACCGACCGACCCCCTGCGAGCGACCCGATGCGAGCGACGGAGTGCAGATGACGAACGAGGCGAAGCTCCGCGACTACCTGAAGCGCGTCACCGCCGAGCTCCACGACACCCGCAGGCGCCTGGGCGAGGTGACCGAGCGCGCGGCCGAGCCGATCGCGATCGTCGGGATGGGGTGCCGCTACCCGGGCGGGGTCCGCACGCCCGAGGACCTGTGGACGCTCGTCGACGACGGGCGCGACGCGATCTCCGGTTTCCCCGCCGACCGCGGCTGGGACCGGGCTGCGCTCTACGACCCCGACCCGGACCGGACGGGCACCAGCTACACCGACCAGGGCGGGTTCCTGCACGACGCGGCCGAGTTCGACGCCGCGTTCTTCGGGATGGGGCCCCGGGAGGCGCTCACCAGCGACCCCCAGCACCGGCTGCTGCTGCAGGTGTCGTGGGAGGCGCTGGAGCGGGCCGGGATCGTGCCGGCGACGCTGCGGGGAAGCCGGACGGGCGTGTTCGCCGGGCAGATGTACCACGACTACGGTGCGCGCATCCACGCCCCCGGCATGGAGGAGTACGAGGCGTACCTGGGCAACGGCAGCTCCGGCGCCGTCGGCTCCGGCCGCATCTCCTACACGCTGGGGCTGGAAGGGCCGGCCGTCACCATCGACACGGCCTGCTCGTCGTCGCTCGTCGCGCTGCACCTGGCGGTGCAGTCGCTGCGGCGGGACGAGTGCTCGCTGGCGCTGGCGGGCGGCGCGACCGTGATGGCGACGCCCGGCACGTTCATCGAGTTCAGCCGGCAGCGCGGGCTGGCCCCCGACGGCCGGTGCAAGTCGTTCGCCGCCGCCGCCGACGGGGTCGGCTGGTCCGAGGGCGCCGCGATGCTCGTGCTCGAGCGGCTGTCGGACGCCCGGGCCGGCGGCCGCCCGGTGCTCGCGGTCATCCGCGGCGGCGCGGTGAACCAGGACGGCGCCTCCAACGGCCTCACCGCCCCCAACGGCCCGTCCCAGCAGCGGGTGATGCGGGCGGCGCTGGCCGACGCGCGGCTCGCGCCCGGCGACGTCGACGCGGTCGAGGCGCACGGCACCGGGACCCGGCTCGGCGACCCGATCGAGGCGCAGAGCGTCCTCGCCGTCTACGGGGACCGGGCGGACGACGTCCCGCTGTGGCTCGGCTCGCTCAAGTCGAACGTGGGGCACACCCAGGCCGCCGCCGGGGCGGGCGGGGTGATCAAAATGGTGATGGCGTTGCGGCACGGGACGCTGCCGCGCACGCTGCACGTCGACGCGCCCACCCCGGAGGTGGACTGGTCCGCGGGCGCGGTGCGGCTGCTGACCGACGCGCGCGCCTGGCCCGACCTCGACCGGCCGCGCCGCGCCGCCGTCTCCTCGTTCGGGGTCAGCGGCACCAACGCCCACCTGATCCTGGAGGCGGCGCCCGCCGGGGACGACACCGCGCACGTCGGCGCCGCACCCGAACCCGGCGGCGCGCACGTCCCGCCCGGCGCGCTGCCGTGGCCGCTGTCGGCGCGCGACGAGGACGCGCTGCGCGCCCAGGCGGCGCGGCTGCGCGCCGACCTCGACCGCCGTCCCGGCCTCGCGCCCGCCGATGTGGGGCTCTCCCTGGCGACCACCCGGTCGGCGTTCGAGCATCGCGCCGTGCTCGTCGGATCGGACCTCGACGAGCTGCGCGCGGGCCTGGCCGCACTGGAGAGCGGCGCCGCCGCGCCCGGCGTCGTGCGGGCCTTCGCGGGCGAGGGCGGGAAGGCCGCCTTCGTGTTCTCCGGGCAGGGCTCCCAATGGGACGGCATGGCCGTGGAGCTGCTGGACTCCAGCCCCGTGTTCGCCGCCGAGCTGGACGCGTGCGCCGCCGCGCTGCTCCCGCACGTGGGCTGGTCGCTGCGGGACGTCCTGCGCGGTGCGCCCGGCGCCCCCGCCCTGGACCGCGACGACGTCGTGCAGCCCGCGCTGTTCGCGGTCAACGTGGCCCTGGCCGCGCTGTGGCGGGCCCACGGCGTCGAGCCCGCCGCCGTGATCGGCCAGTCGCAGGGGGAGATCGCCGCCGCCTGCGTCGCGGGCGCGCTGACGCTGGAGGACGCGGCCCGGGTCGTCGCGCTGCGCAGCCGCGCGATCGCCGAGGAACTGCCCGGGCACGGCAGGATGGTGTCGGTGGCGCTCCCGGCGGACGAGGTCCGCGCCCTGCTGGCGGACCTGCCCGCCGAACCCGGCGGGGACGGCGACGGCCGCCCGGTCGTCGCCACGGTGAACGGGCCGTCGTCCACCGTGGTCTCCGGCGCCGCCGCCGCCATGGCCGAACTGCTGGCCCGCTGCGACGCCGCCGGCGTGCGGGCGCGCCGCATCGCCACCGACTACGCCTCCCACTCGCCCTACGTCGAACGCATCCGGGACCGGCTCCTCGCGGAACTGGCGCCGGTCCGGCCGCGCCCCGCGGCGCTGCCGTTCTACTCCTCCGTCACGGGCGGGCGGATGGACGGCGACGGGCTCGACGCCGCGTACTGGTACGCGAACCTGCGCGAACCCGTCCGGCTCGACCTGGCCGTCCGCGCCGCCCTCGACGACGACCACGCCTTCCTGGTGGAGGTCAGCCCGCACCCGGTCCTGGCGCCGAACCTGCAGGAGATCGCCGACGACGCCGGCGTCCCCGCGGCGGCGGTCGGGACGCTCCGCCGGGACGAGGGCGGCCTGCGGCGGTTCGCGCTGTCGGCCGCCGAACTGCACACCCGCGGCCTCCCGGTGGACTGGACCCCCTTCTTCCCCGGCGCCACCCCGGTGCCGCTCCCCACCTACGCGTTCCAGAACCGGCGGTTCTGGCTGGACGCCGCCCGCGGCGGCGACCCGGCGGCCGTGGGGATGACCCCGGTCGCGCACCCGATCCTCGGCGCGACCGTCGCGCTCGCCGGCGGGGGCGGCACCGTGGTGACCGGGCGGCTGTCCGCGGACGCCCAGCCCTGGCTCGCCGACCACACCGTGTCCGGCACCGTCCTGCTGCCCGGCACCGCGTTCCTGGAACTGGTGATCCGCGCTGGCGACCAGGCGGCCGGCGCCTGCGCCGTGGACGAGCTGACCCTGCACGCGCCGCTCGTCCTGGAGGGGCGGCGCGCGCGGCAGGTGCAGATCGTCCTGGAACCTGCGGACGCCGGAGGCCGCCGCGCCGTGTCGGTGCACTCGCGCCCAGACGGCTCCGACGCGGACGCCCCGTGGACGCGGCACGCCACGGGCGCCGTCCGCGACGCGCCCGCCGCCCCGCCCCCGGACGCGTTCGGCGAGCCGTCCGCCTGGCCCCCGCCGGGGGCCGTCCCCGTCCCGGTCGACGACCTCTACCCGCGGCTGGCCGGAGAGGGCTACGGCTACGGCCCGGCGTTCCAGGGTCTGCGGGCGATGTGGCGGCGCGGCGAGGACGTCTACGCCGAGGTGGCCCTCCCCGAGGACGCCGCCGGCGACGCCTACGCGCTGCACCCGGCGCTGCTGGACGCCGCCCTCCACACCGGCCTCGTCGACCGCACCGGCCCCGTGGAACTTCCCTTCGCGTGGAGCGGCGTGGAGCTGCACGCGGCGGGCGCGGCGGAACTGCGCGTCCACCTCGCCCCCGCCGAGGGCGGCGGGGTGACGCTGCGGGCCGCCGACCCGGCGGGCCGCCCGGTGTGCTCGGTCGCCCGCCTGGACGTGCGTCCCGTCGACACCGGCGCGCTGCGCCCCGCCGCGGGCGACGACGCCCTCTACCGCGTCCGCTGGACGCCGCTGCCACCGCACGGAACCGCCCGGCGCCCGGACCCCGCCGCCGGGCCGGTCGCCGCGCTGGGCGCGCTGGCGCCGGTCCGGACGGCCGGGCACGGCGCGTTCCTCGACCTCCCGGAACTCGACGCGGCCCTGGCCGCCGGCGCCGAGCCGCCCGCCACGGTCCTCGCGCCGTGCGCCCCGGCCGGGGCCGCGGACGTGCCGCGCGCCGTCCACGAGACGACCGCCGCCGTCCTGGCCCTGCTGCAGGGCTGGGCGGCCGACGACCGGCTCGCCGGGTCCACGCTGGTCGTCCTCACCCGCGACGCGCAGGCCGCCGGGCCGGACGACGCCGCCCGCCGGGTCGACCCGGTCGCCGCCGCGGTGTGGGGCCTGGTGCGGACGGCGCAGCGCGAGCAGGCCGGCCGCATCGTCCTCGCCGACCTCGACGGTCCCCTGCCCGAAGGACCGGATCTCCCCGCACCGCTCGCGGCGGCGCTCGCCGCGGGCGAACCCGAGCTCGCCGCCCGTCCCGGCGGCGTCCTCGTCCCCCGGCTCGCCCGTGTCCCCGCGGCCCGGGAGGAGCCGCCCGCGTGGGACGCCGCCGGGACCGTCGTCGTCACCGGCGGCACCGGCGGCCTCGGCGCCCTGCTCGCCCGGCACCTCGTGGAACGCCACGGGATCCGGCACCTCGTGCTGGCCGGCCGGCGCGGAGCCGACGCGCCCGGCGCCGCCGAGCTGGCCGCCGA
>NZ_JBHTJA010000109.1:0-21359 GCF_042675525.1 Actinomadura sediminis | reverse complement strand
CCCGCCCGGCGCGGCGCCCCCCGCGGGGCGGACGGCGCCGCTGCCGCGGTGGGCCGGCGCGTGGTCCGAGGCCGTCCGGTCCTGGTACTTCGCGCCGCTGACCGGCCTCGCGCTCACCGTCGCCGCGCTCGCCGAGCTGGCGCCGCGCGCGGAGACCCCGATCAGCCTCGCGGGCGGGTTCGCGGTCGCCTCGACGTTCCCGCTGGTGTGGCGCCGCGAGTACCTGCGGCCCGTCGCCGCCGTCGTGCTCGGCGCGTTCGCGGCGAGCCTGCTCACCGGGCAGACGATCCTGCTGACGACCGGGTTCGCGGCCCTCTACACGCTGTACGCGCTGGGCCGGGGGCTCCCGCGGCAGTCCACCGGGGTGCTCGCCGTCGGCAGCGTCGTCACCGTCGCGGTCGTGTACCTGACGACGTTCACCCTCGACGACGTCCCGTGGCCCGCGGCGGTCATCGCCGTCCTCGCCGCGATCGGCCTCGGCGACGCCCGCAGCGTCGTCGAGACGGCGGGCCGCACCGAGACCGCGGCGGCCGAACGGGCCAACGAGACGCTCACCCGGCTCACCGCCGTCCAGCGCGAGCAGGCGGTCATGCGCGAGCGGGCCCGGATCGCCCGCGAGCTGCACGACGTCGTCGCGCACTCCGTGTCGATGATCGCCGTGCAGGCCGAGACCGCCCCGTACACGATGCAGAACCTCTCCCCGGAGGCCCGCGAGGGGTACACCGAGATCGCGAAGACGGCCCGCGAGGCGCTGGTGGAGATGCGGCGGCTGCTCAGCGTGCTGCGTGCCGACGCCAAGCCCGAACCGGACGCCGCGAACTCGCCGCAGCCCCGCCTCGACCGGCTGCCCGACCTCATCGAGCAGCACCGGGGCGCGGGCGGCCGCGTCGACCTCGCCGTCCACGGCGACCCGCACGCCATGTCCGCGACCGTCGAGCTGTCGGCGTACCGGATCGTCCAGGAGGCGCTCACGAACGCGCGGCGGCACGCCCCGGGCGCCGAGGTGCGCGTCGACCTGACGTTCCTGCCCGACCGGGTCGCCGTCCGCGTCCGCGACGACGGCCGCGCCGCCCCCGCGCCGCCCGGGCGCCCGCCGTCCGACCCGACCATGGTCCTGCACCGCGACGACGCGTCCCGCACGGCCGTCCTCGATCCCGGCGACGCGGGACGGACGCGACCGGAGGGCGTCCCGTCCGCCGGACACGGTCTCGTCGGGATGCGGGAACGTGCGACGATGCTGGGCGGGCGGTTCTCCGCCGGTCCCGCCGCCGACGGCGGGTTCCTGGTGGAGGCCGAGCTTCCGCTGCACAGGGAGGAGCCGGGTGATGGGGGCGGACGACCTCGGTAACGCGGGGCGGCAACGGTGATCAAGGTGCTGATCGTCGACGACCAGACGATCGTGCGGGCCGGGTTCGCCGCGCTGCTCGCCGCGCAGGACGACATCACCGTCACGGGCGAGGCGGGCGACGGACGGGAGGCGGTGCGGCTCGCGGAGCTGAACCGGCCCGACGTCGTCGTCATGGACATCCGCATGCCGGGCATGGACGGCATCGAGGCCACCCGCCGCATCCTGGCGCTGCCCGGCGCGGACAACGTCCGGGTCCTGGTGCTGACGACGTTCGACGTGGACGAGTACGTCTACGACGCCCTCGCCGTCGGCGCCAGCGGCTTCCTGCTGAAGGACGCGACCGCCGACGAGCTGGTGTCGGCCGTCCGCGTCGTGGCGCGCGGCGACTCGCTGCTCGCGCCGCAGGTCACCGGGCGGCTCATCCGCGAGTTCAGCAGGCAGCGCCGCAGCCGCCCGCAGGCCCCGGCGGAGCTGGCCACGCTCACCGCGCGGGAGACCGAGGTGCTCGTGCTGATCGCCGGCGGCCTGTCGAACGCCGAGATCGCCCGGCGCCTCGTCGTCAGCGAGCACACCGTCAAGACGCACGTCGCCCGCGTCTTCACCAAGCTCGGCCTCCGCGACCGCGCGCAGGCCGTCATGCTCGCGTACGAGTCGGGTGTCGTCGTCCCCGGGGAGAGCACCGCCGGGTAGCGGTGCGCGGCCGGGGAACGGGCCCGGCCGCGTCCGCGCCGCCGTCAGCCGAGGGTGAACCCGGCGCCGACGCCGCCCTGCTCGTCCATGTCGGCGAGGATGCTGGCGATCGGGGTGAAGTGCTGGGCGCCCCAGGCGCTGCCGACCAGCGCGTTCCCGTTGACGACGGGCGCGCCGGAGTCGCCGCCCCACGTCCAGATCAGGGTCCAGTACCACAGGCCGTCACGGCCGAGCGTGGCGCCGCAGGTCATGCCGGTGCGGTGCCCCTGCTTGCACATGCGGGTGCCGTACGGGGGCACCTCGCCGATGGACGTGACGGTCGTGGTGCCGGACGGGCTGGTGACCGTCGGCGTCGGCGTGACCTTCGCGGGGTCGAGTTTGATGACCGCGTAGTCGAGCCCGAACGGTCCTCCGGCGACGTAGTTGTTCGGGGTGCTCACGTAGGTGACCTCGCCGATCGGGCCGATCTCCGCGGTCTCCTGCGTGATCTCCAGCGGGGCGGGGTTCGCGGCCGTCCCGGGCGGCGTCGTGTCCAGATGGACCTCTTGGCCCACCAGTTCGTTGCCGGCGTCGTCGATGAAGCAGTGCGCGTTGGTCAGCCCGACCAGGTTGCCCGCGGCGTCGTGGCCGACCGCGGTGAGCGTGCAGACGGTGAACCCCGCCACCTGCCCCTCCGAGTCAAGGACGAGCCTCGGGACGATGCCCGAGCCGGGGCCGATCGCGTGCGTCGTCCGCGCCTGGGCGGCGGTGGCCGGGACCGTGAGCACGGCGGCCAGCAGCGCCCCGAGGGCGCAGAGTTTGAGGAACGTGCGAGACATCCGGACTTCCCTTCCGAGCGCGGCAAGGTCACGAGAAGTCAAACAGACATAGATGTCTCTTGGACAGTGTGAGTCGCGCCACCCGGCTCCGCGCCCGGGAAGAACCCGCCGGTGAACCGGGCGGGACGCCGTTTCGGACGGCCCGGCGGTGCACGGTTCGCCGACCGGATCCCGCGCTCAGCGGCGGCGAAGCAGCCGCATCGCCTTCTCCTTCTCGAAATCGAGCGCGCGCGTGGGCGGCGCCGACAGCCGTCCGATCCGCTCGCCGAGCTCGCGCACCCGCGCCTGCACCTCCGGTTCGGCCAGCACCCGCAGCCCGAACGCCAGCTCGGCCGGGCCGACGTCGTAGCGCTTCTCGAGCGCCAGCGCGAGCGCGACGGCCCGCAGCTCGGCGTCCCCGAACCTGCGGTGCCCGCCCCGCTCCCGGGTGGCGGGCAGCAGCCCGAGCGTCTCCCGGTAGCGGAGCATGCGGGGCGACGTGCCGAGCCTGCGGGCGGCCTCAGTGATGCGCATGGGGTCGATTCTGACAAATCCGTGTCAGAAAGTCGCCCCGGAGCATGCCTCCGGCGCGGGTCCGCCCGTAGACTCGCGGGCGTCGACCCTCGCGGACGCGCAACACCAAGGAGCTACGAAAGCATGGACTACAAGGTCGCCGACCTGTCGCTGGCGGACTTCGGGCGCCGGGAGATCCGGCTCGCCGAGCACGAGATGCCCGGTCTGATGGCCGTACGGAAAGAGTACGCCGACGCCAAACCGCTGCGCGGCGCGAAGATCATGGGCTCGCTGCACATGACCATCCAGACGGCCGTGCTCATCGAGACGCTGGTGGAGCTCGGCGCCGACGTCCGCTGGGTCTCCTGCAACATCTTCTCCACCCAGGACCACGCCGCCGCCGCGGTCGTCGTCGGCAAGGACGGCACGAAGGACGACCCCAAGGGCGTCCCGGTCTTCGCCTGGAAGGGCGAGACCCTCGAAGAGTACTGGTGGTGCACCGACCAGGCCCTGCAGTGGCCCGACGGCAGCGCCCCGAACATGATCCTCGACGACGGCGGCGACGCGACCCTGCTCGTCCACAAGGGCGCCGAGTACGAGAAGGCGGGCGCCGTCCCGGCCGCGACCGAGGACGACCCCGAGGAGTGGTGCGTCATCCTCGAGACCCTCCGCCGCACCATCGCCGAGCGGCCCGGCCGCTGGACCGAGACGGCCGCCGCGATCAAGGGCGTCACCGAGGAGACCACCACCGGCGTCCACCGGCTCTACGAGATGGCGAAGGCCGGCACGCTCGCCTTCCCGGCCATCAACGTCAACGACTCGGTCACCAAGTCGAAGTTCGACAACAAGTACGGCTGCCGGCACAGCGTCATCGACGGCCTGAACCGTGCCACGGACGTCCTCATCGGCGGCAAGGTCGCGGTCGTCTGCGGCTACGGCGACGTCGGCAAGGGCTGCGCCGAGGCCCTCAAGGGCCAGGGCGCCCGCGTGATCGTCACCGAGATCGACCCGATCTGCGCCCTGCAGGCCGCCATGGACGGCTTCCAGGTCACCACCCTCGAGGACGTCGTCGACACCGCCGACATCTTCGTGACGACCACGGGCAACTTCAACATCATCACGGCCGACCACATGAGCCGGATGAAGCACCAGGCCATCGTGTCCAACATCGGTCACTTCGACAACGAGATCGACATGGCCGGCCTCGCCAAGATCGACGGCATCGAGAAGATCGAGATCAAGCCGCAGGTCCACGAGTGGCGCTTCCCCGACGGCCACTCCATCATCGTCCTGGCCGAGGGCCGGCTGATGAACCTGGGCTGCGCCACCGGCCACCCCTCGTTCGTCATGTCGAACTCCTTCACCAACCAGGTCATCGCGCAGATCGAGCTGTTCACCAAGACCGACGAGTACCCGGTCGGCGTGTACGTCCTGCCGAAGCACCTGGACGAGAAGGTCGCCCGCCTCCACCTCGACGCCCTCGGCGTCAAGCTCACCGAGCTGACCAAGGAGCAGGCCGCCTACATCGGCGTCCACGTCGAAGGCCCCTACAAGCCGGACCACTACCGGTACTGAGTCTGTTTGCAAGCCCCTCGGCGTCAGGCCCCTAGGGGGCCTTCCTTCCACGGGCCTTGCTGCGATTGCTGCATCGCTTCGACTCGCCCAGGGGCTCGCTGCGCGATCAGGTTCTCGCTTCGCTCGAACCTGGCTTCGCTCGCAATCGCAGTGGTGACGGTCCGCTCTGGCCGGGGGCCGGTGGGCGGGGTGGGTGACCGTGTGAGGGACGCCGGCTGGGCGATCGGTCAATAGGGTCATGCCGGACGGGTGATTTCGCTCGTCCGGCATCGGCCTTCTCTAGGGGAGCACATGAGCGATATCGCTGACGGGTCGCTCGCGTACGAGGGCGTCAAGCGGATCGAGTGGGCGGATCGCAGCATGCCGGTGCTGCGGCAGATCCGGGAGCGGTTCGCGGCCGAGCGTCCGCTGGACGGCGTGCGCGTCGCGGCGTGCATGCACGTGACGACGGAGACGGCCGGGCTCATCCGGACCCTGCAGGCCGGCGGCGCGAGCGTGGCGCTGGCGTCGTCCAACCCGCTGTCCACCCGGGACGACGTCGCCGCGGCGCTCGCCGAGGAGTTCGGCGCGCAGGTGTTCGCGCGGGCGGGGATCGACCGCGACGGGTACTACGCGCACATCCACCGCGCCCTCGAGACGGAACCCGACCTGGTCCTGGACGACGGGTGCGACCTCGTCAACACGTTGCACACCGACCGGGAGGACCTGCTCGGCACCGTCAAGGCGGGATGCGAGCAGACGACCACGGGCGTCATCCGGCTGCACCAGATGGTGCAGGAGGGGGCGCTCAGGTTCCCGGTGGTGGCGGTGAACGACACCGCGACCAAGCACATGTTCGACAACCGGTACGGGACGGGCCAGTCGACGCTCGACGGGATCGTGCGGGCGACGAACACCCTCCTCGCGGGCAAGACGATCGTGATCGCCGGGTTCGGGTACTGCGGGCGGGGGCTCGCCGAACGGGCCCGCGGGCTCGGCGCCCGGGTCGTCATCACCGAGATCGACCCGGTGAAGGCCCTGGACGCGGCCCTGCAGGGGTTCACCGTCCAGCCGATGGCCGAGGCGGCGCCGCACGGCGACGTGTTCATCACCGTGACCGGCAACCGCGACGTCGTGAACGCCGATCACCTCGCGGTGATGAAGGACGGGGCGATCCTCGCCAACTCCGGGCATTTCGACGTGGAGATCGACGTCCGGGCACTGGACGCGATGGCCGTCCAGGTGCACCGGGGCGTCCGCCCGCAGGCCGACGAGTACGTGCTGGCCGACGGCCGGCGGCTCGTCCTGCTGGCCGAGGGGCGGCTGGTCAACCTGGCCGCCGCCGAGGGGCACCCGGCCGCGGTGATGGACATGTCGTTCGCCGACCAGGCCCTCACCTGCGCGTGGCTCGCGACGGCCCACGCGGGCCTCGCCCCGGCCGTCCACGACGTGCCCGCCGAGATCGACGGCGAGGTCGCGCGCCTCAAGCTCGCCTCGATGTCGGTGGCCATCGACGTCCTGACCCCCGACCAGGAGGACTACCTGCATTCCTGGCGGATCGGGTCCTGATGCCCGCCGGCGTCTACCTGCACCTCGACGGCGACCTGGAAGAGAGATTCCACTGCGCGCCCGGCCCCGGCGGGTGGCGCTACACCTCGTCCCGTCCCGGCCTGCGCACCGACATCGTCGTGGACTCCCGGTGGCGGCAGATCCGCGTCGAGCTGGTCGCGCCCGAGTGGTGGGTGCGCGGCGGCGTCACCGGCCCGGACGTCGCATGGGTGCGCGCGTCGGGCGGCACCGGCACCGGCACGGAGCACACCGAGCACGCGGCGGGGTTCATGTCCGGCTCGCCCGGTTTCCTCGTCGCCGTCGCCCGTGCCCTCGACCTGGACGACGGCGCGGAGCGGGACGTCCGCCTGGTCTCGTTCGGCGGCCCGTCCCTGGCGCCGCTCACCGCGCCGTGGCGCTGGCGCCGGGCGGGCACGTCCGTCCACGAGACCGAGACGGAACCGCTGCCCGTCGTGCGCTACGACGTCACGGACCTGTCCACCGGCGAGATCACCCGGGTGCACCTGGCCGGCGACGTCGTCCTGGACGCCCCGGGCATCGAGCTCGCCGCGCTGGAGTCGCCCCCGAGCCTGCCGTAATGATCTACCAACGATCTACTACTCTGCGCGTTCAATTACTGACTTTGGGTGACCACAATGGACTCTCAGTAGCCGGCTCGCTTCCTAGGGAGAGCAGCGCTCATGAGTCACCCTCCAGTGCCGCCCACCGTCACCGTCCGGCCGGACGACGTCCGCTATCCCGCCCTCAGCCGCGGCTTCAACCAGCGGTGGATCGCCGATCCGGACTACGTGCGGATGGTGACCTCTCCCCAGGGCGTGGTCACCGCGCTGACGGAGGCGGTCAACCAGGAACCCTCCGACGACTTCCGCGACCGCATCACCGTCCGCTCCGGCGGCCACTGCTACGAGGACTTCGTCTGCGGCGACGACGTCCGGGTGATCCTGGACGTCAGCCCGATGTGCGACGTGTACTACGACCCGGCCCTGGAGGCATGGTGCGTGGAGTCCGGGGCGACCAACTGGCACGGTTACAGCCACCTGTACCCCATGTCCGGACGGGCGCTGCCCGGCGGGTCGTGCTACTCGGTGGGCCTCGGCGGGCACATCACCGGCGGCGGGTACGGGCTGCTGTCCAGACAGGCGGGCCTGACCGTCGACTACCTGTACGCCGTCGAGGTCGCCGTCGTCACCGAGCGCCGCACCGTCGAGCTCGTGGTGGCCACCCGCGACGACCCCGACCCCGACCGCCGGGACCTGTGGTGGGCCCACACCGGCGGGGGCGGCGGCAACTTCGGCGTCGTCACCCGGTTCTGGTTCCGCGACCCGCCCGTCCCGCCCCGCACCGTGCTGCTGACCGCGCGCTCCTGGAACTGGAGCGACTTCGACAAGGGCTCCTTCACCCGTCTGCTGGACGCCTACGGCACATGGTTCGCCGAACACCAGGACCCCCGGACCGCCTCCGGCCGCCTGTTCGCCCTGCTGGCCCTCAACCACCGCGCCGCCGGGACGATCAACCTCACCGTGCAGGTCGACGCCGAGAGCGACGACGAGGACGACGAGGGCACCGCGGCGATGCTCGACTTCCTGCACGCCGTCGACTCCGACGCCGTTCCCGACTCGCGGCCGATGCTGTACTCGGCGGCCGAGCACGCGGCCGTCCCCGACGCCTGGTCGCCGCGGCTGATGCCCTGGCTGACCGCCACGCAGGCGCTCAACTCCTCCGGCCAGAACCGCTGCGGCAAGTACAAGTCCGCCTACGTGCAGAGCCCGTTCACCCACGCGCAGATCGAGGCGATGTGGAACTACCTCGGAAACGAGAGCTTCAAGAAGTTCAAGAACAAGGAGGCGCTCATCCAGATCGACTCCTACGGCTCCGCGGTCAACGACCCGCCCTACGACACGGCCGCACCGCAGCGCGACTCGATCATGAAGATGCAGTACCAGGTGTACTGGCGGCGCCCCAGCGACGACACGGAGGGCGACGAGGCCGAGAATCTGAGGTGGATCCGCGAGACCTACCGGGCCACGTTCGCCGAGACCGGCGGCGTCCCCATCGTGGGAGGCAACACCGACGGCTGCTACATCAACTACCCCGACGTCGACCTGGGCGACGAGCACTGGAACACCTCGGGCCAGCACTGGTCCAAGCTCTACTACAAAGACGCGTACCCGCGGCTGCAACGGGTCAAGGCGCGCTGGGACCCGCTCGACATCTTCCGGAACGCGCAGTCCATCGAACCGGCGCCCGAGCCGTGAGCGCCGCGGGAACCCGGACGGACGTCAGGCGGGGGAGCGGCGCACCACCAGGAGCGCGACGTCGTCCTCCGGGAGCCGGCGGCCGATGAGCGACCCCATCACCGCGGCGCTCACCGCCTCGGGCGGGCCGGCGTACGCCGCGTCGCACAGGGCGTCGATCCCGTCCGGCACCGTGCCGCCGCGCCGCTCGACGAGCCCGTCGGTGTAGAAGCACAGCACGGAGCCCGGCGGAAGGTCGATGGTGGTGGTCTCGCGGACCACGCCCCCGCCGAGGCCGAGCAGGACGCCGAGCTTCATGTCGACGGGCCGCGCCGGGCGCCCCGGCGATGCGAGCACCGGCGGGCAGTGTCCGGCCGAGGCCAGCCGGACCCGCTCCAGGGAGGGATCGCACACCGCGTACAGGACGGTCGCCGTCACGTCCGGCTCGAAATGGAGGACCTTCCTGTTCAGCTTTGTGAGCGTCTCGGTGGGGTCGTTCGTTTCCAGCGCGTAGGCGCGCAGCGCGCTGCGCAGCCGTCCCATGATCACGGCGGCCCCGAAGCCGTGCCCCGCCACGTCTCCCATCACGATGCCGATCTCGCCCGAAGGGAGGGGAACACGTCGTACCAGTCGCCGCCGACGCTCGCCTTGCCCGGCCGGTAGCGCGCGGCCATCTCGAGCCCCGGCAGCTCGGGCAGCGCGGCCGGCACGAGGCTGCGCTGCAGTTCCAGGGCGCCCGCCCGTTCCGCCCGGGTGAGCTGGTACCGCACCGCGAGCGCCGCGCGGGCGGCGGCGAGTTCCAGGAACTGCGTCTCGTCCGTGGTGAACCGGCGCGGGACCGTCGTCCCCACGTGCAGCACCCCCACCAGCGTCCCGTCCGCGATGAGCGGGACGCCGAGCAGGGAACGGAGGCCCCGCTTGACCAGGAGCGGATTGAAGATGTTCGCGTCGGCGACGTCCTCGATGTAGACCGGGCGGCGCTCGGCGGCGACGCGCCCCGCGAAGCCCGCTCCCACCGGGACGTGCACCGCCTGGCTGACCTCCTCCTCGATGCCCCGTGCGGCCGTCGCCACCAGTGACCGGTTCTGGCGATCGGTGAGCAGCACGACCGCGGTGTCGACGCGCAGAATCGCGCGGACCCGATCCAGCAGGGCGTCCAGGACCTCGTCGACGTCCATGTGCGTGAACGTCTCGTCGTGGAGCGCGCGAGCGTTCTGCAGGCTGCGGGCGACGTCGGGGAAGGTTCCGGCGGGGTCGGTCACCAACCCACTCTATGTGGGTTAAATGCGGTTTCGCGGTGATTGTCGTGCCTTGATGAAAGCGACGATATCGACGGCGAACCGGTGGGGGCGCGGCCGATGCCGTCAGGTGCCGGGCGGGCCGCGGAAGGTGGCCCGGTAGGCGCTCGGGGACACGCCGAGCGTCGCCCGCATGTGCGCGCGCAGGGAGGCGCCCGTGCCGAAGCCCGCGTGCTCGGCGACGCGGTCCACCGGCAGGTCCGTCCGCTCCAGCAGTTCGCGTGCCCGTTCGACCCGCTGGAGCGTCAGCCACGCCGCGGCGGACATGCCCGTCTCGTCGCGGAAGCGGCGGGTGAAGGTCCGGACGCTCATCGACGCCCGCGCCGCCATCTCCGCGAGGGTGACCGGACGGTCGAGGTGCCGCAGCGCCCACGTGCGCGCGGCGTCCGTCGACGGGCCCCGCGCGGGCGGCACCGGACGCGCGATGAACTGCGCCTGCCCGCCCTCCCGGTGCGGCGGCACCACCGTGCGGCGGGCGACGTCCGCCGCCACCGCCGCGCCGTGGTCGCGGCGGATCATGTGCAGCGCCAGGTCGATGCCCGCCGCCTCGCCCGCCGAGGTCAGGACGCGGCCCTCGTCGACGTACAGGACGGCCGGGTCGACGCGGACGGCCGGGAAGCGGTCGGCGAGCCGGTCGCACGACAGCCAGTGCGTCGTCGCGCGGAGCCCGTCCAGCAGCCCCGCCGCCGCCAGGACGAACGCGCCCGTGCAGACGGACGCGATCCGGGCGCCGCGCGCGTGGGCGGCCCGCAGGGCCTCGATGACCGGATCGGCCCCGCCGCTCCCGGCGGGTTCGCCCGACGACCCGTGGCGCTCGTCGCCCGGTCCGCCTCCGTATGGCGGGCTGGTGTGCCGATCCGGCGGTCCGGCATCGCCGCTCCCGGCGGGTCCGTTCGACGACCCGTGGCGCTCGTCGCCCGGTCCGCCTCCGTATGGCGGGCTGGTGTGCCGATCCGGCGGTCCGGCCCCGCCGTTCGGCGGCGGGTAGAACTCGTCCAGCACGTGCGACGCGGGGACGAGGATCGTGCGGGCTTCGGCGAGCACGTCGAGTCCGTGCGGGGCCGTCACGGCGAAGTCGGCGTCGGTGCGGACGGGACCCGCCTCGACGCCGCAGGTCAGGGCGTCGTACAGCGGCGTCCCGTCCGGCGAGCGCGCGGCCCCGAAGAGCTGGTGGAGGAGGCCGAGTTCCATCGGCAGCACGCCGTCGCGCACCAGTACCGCGAGGCGGTGGCGGTCGTCGGGCACCATGGCCGGATCCTTGCACATGATGGCCGACGGGCCACTCACGGCCCCCGGCCCCCGGCGAGGAGGATCGAGTGTGCCGGGCCCGCCGCCACGGTCGCCGGACCGGCGGCGAGCTCCCGATACGCAGCCCGATCGAACGGAGTCACGATGAACATCCTGTGGACGTACGCGCACCCCGAGCCCCGCTCCCTCAACGGCGTCCTGCGCGACCACGGCGTGGAGACCCTCCGCGGCCTCGGCCACTGCGTCCGCGAGTCGGACCTGTACGCGATGGACTGGAACCCCGTCGTCGGCCCCGGCGACTTCGGCCACGACCCCCGCGACCGCCTGCTGGTGGGCGACGCGTCCGAACGCGCCCAGGCCGGCGGGACCCTTAGCCCCGACATCCGTGCCGAACAGGACAAGCTCCGCTGGGCGGACGCGCTCGTGGTGCAGTTCCCGCTCTGGTGGCACGGGATGCCCGCCATCCTCAAGGGCTGGTTCGACCGGGTGTTCGTGCAGGGCTTCGCGTTCGGCCTGCCCGGCGCCCGCCGGTACGGCGACGGCGGCCTGGCGGGGCGGCGGGCCCTCGTCGTCACCACCGCCGGGGCCCGCTCCACCGGGTTCGGGCCGCGCGGCATCCACGGCGACGCCGAGGAACTGCTGTTCCCGCTCCTGCACGGCACCCTGTTCTACAGCGGCATGGACGTCCTGCCGCCGCTGGTCATCGACGGAGCCGACCGCCTCCGGACGGCCGACGCCGCGACCGCGCGGCTGGACGGGCGGCTCCGCGGCCTCGAGACCGCCGCGCCCGTCCCGTACCGGCCGGAGCGGGGCGGCGACTACGACGACGACCTCGTCCTGCGCCCGCACCTGGCCCCGGGGCGCGCGGGCCTGGACGTCCACCGCTCCACGCCCCAGCCCGGCCACCTGCCGGCCCTGCGCACGGCCGGGTAGGGGCGCCCGCGGAGGCCGTCGAACCTCGCCGCGGCCGGGCGCGCCGCCGGCGGTTCAGCGTGGACGGGCGACGCGGGACTCGTCCCAGACCGGGTCGGACGACTCGTAGACGGAGCCGTCGCCGCCGAAGACCAGGAAACGGTCGAACGACCGGGCGAACCAGCGGTCGTGCGTCACCGCGAGGACCGTCCCCTCGAACGACTCCAGGCCCTCCTGGAGCGCCTCGGCGCTCGCGAGGTCGAGGTTGTCGGTGGGCTCGTCGAGGAGCAGGAGCGTCGCGCCGCCCAGTTCGAGCAGGAGGATCTGCAGCCGTGCCTGCTGCCCGCCCGAGAGGGTCTCGAACGGCTGCTCGGCGCAGACCGTCAGCTCGTACCGGGCGAGCGCCGCCATCGCGTCGCCCCGCAGCCGGGCGTGCTCGGTCATGACGATCTCGCACGGCGTCCGCCCGTCCAGGTCGGGACGGGCGTGGGTCTGCGCGAACAGGCCGGGGACGACGCGGGCGCCGAGCCGTCCCACGCCGGTGTGCGCGACGGGCGCGACGGGCGCCGTGCCGCGCGGGACGGTCTCGGCGACGGACGCGAGCAGCCGCAGGAAGTGCGACTTCCCGGACCCGTTCGAGCCGAGCACCGCGACGCGCTCGCCGTACCAGATCTCGGCGTCGAACGGCTTCATCAGCCCGGTCAGTTCGAGGCCCTCGCAGATCACGGCGCGCTTGCCGGTGCGCCCGCCGCGCAGCCGCATCTTGATCGACTGGTCGCGGGGCGGGATCTCCGGCGGACCGGCCTCCTCGAACTTGCGCAGCCGCGTCTGGGCGGCCTGGTAGCGGGACGCCATGGAGTCGTTGAACGTCGCCTTGTTCTTGAGCATCATGACGAGCTGCTTCAGCTTCGCGTGCTCCTCGTCCCAGCGGCGCCGCAGCTCCTCCAGGCGCTCGTTCCGGTCGCGGCGCGCGTCGGCGTAGGTCGCGAACCGGCCGCCGTGCACCCACACCTGCCCGGCCTCGACGGTGACGATCCGGTCGGCGGCCGCGTCGAGCAGCTCCCGGTCGTGCGAGACGATCAGCACGGTCTTGGGCGTCTCGCGGAGCCGTTCCTCGAGCCACTGCTTGCCGGGGACGTCGAGGTAGTTGTCGGGCTCGTCGAGCAGCAGCACCTCGTCGGGGCCGCGCAGCAGCGCCTCCAGGACGAGCCGTTTCTGCTCGCCGCCCGAGAGCGTGCGGACCTCGCGCCACCGGCACGAGTCGTAGGGGACGCCGAGGGCCGCGACGCAGCACGCGTCCCAGAGCACCTCGATCTCGTAGCCGCCCGCGTCGCCCCAGCCCGCGAGCGCGGTCGCGTAGCGGAGCTGGGTCGGCTCGTCGTCGCGTTCCATCATCGCGAGCTCGGCGGCCTCCACGGCCGCCGCCGCCTCGCGGACGCGCGGCGGCGCCACCGACAGGAGCAGGTCGTGCACCGACGAGTCGTCCCGGACGTTGCCGACGAACTGCCGCATCACGCCGAGCCCGCCGCTGTGCGCGACCGTCCCCTCCTGCGGTGCCAGGTCGCCGGCGATCAGCCGCAGCATGGTCGTCTTCCCCGCGCCGTTCGGCCCGACGAGCGCGGCCGTCACGCCGTCGCCGACGCGGAACGACGCGTCGTCCAGCAGGACCCGGCCGTCGGGCAACGTATGCCGCACATGCCCGACTTCGACGTGCCCCACGGTGCGCCCCCTCGCGATCGCTGTCCGGAGCCGAGTCTCGGCACCCGCCCTCGACCGCGTCAAACGGTTTTCGAGGTCGGGGGCGCGGGGTCAGGCCGTCCGGCGCAGGACCAGGCCGGTGTCGCAGACGATCGGTGCGCGGACGTCCGGGCCGGAGGACCCGAGCAGCATCTCCACCATCGCCCGCCCCATGCGCTCGGTGGGCTGGTGGACGGTGGTGAGCATCGGCAGCGTCGGCCGGCGGGCGGCCGCGTCCTCGAACCCGACGAGCGCGACGTCGTCGGGCACGCGGCGCCCCTGCCGCTCCAGCTCGCGCAGTGCCCCGGCGGCCATCACGTCGGACGCCGCGAACACCGCGTCGAGGTCCGGGCGCCGCGCCAGCAGGCGCCGCATCGCGAGCATCCCGCCCGCCTCCGTGAAGTCGCCGAACGCCACCGGCCCCGGACGGCCGTACAGCGCCCGCCGGTAGCCGGCGAGCCGGTCGGCGCCCACCGTCCGCTCCGGCGGCCCGGCGATCGCGGCGATCCGGCGGCGCCCGCGGCCGATCAGGTACTCGACGGCGCGCCGGCTCCCGCCGCGGTTGTCGGCGTCGACGTAGCCCGCGTCGCCCCTCCCGCCGGGTTCCGCCCCGCCGGGGCGCCCCGCCGACACGGTGGGCACGCCGCCGCGCCGCAGCAGGGCGGCGAGCGGCTCCCGGGGCAGCGTGGACAGCAGCAGGACGCCGTCCGTCCGCGGCTCGCGCAGCCGCCGCGCCAGTGCCGCGCGCTCGCCGCGCGACCGCGCCCAGTGCAGCGCCAGCGCCGTCCCGGCGGCGCCGGCCGCCGCGGTGACGCCGTCCAGGAGCCGGCCGAGGTAGGGCTGCTCGAGCCGGCGGCCCGGCTCCTCCGCCAGCACCACGGCGAGGACGCCCGGACCACGCCCGCCGGCCAGCGCGCGGGCCGCCGCGTCGGGCGCGTACTCGAGCTCGCGCACCGCGCGCAGGACCGCCGTCCGCGCCCGCTCGCTCACGCGCGCGGAACCGTTGAGCACGCGGGACGCGGTGCCGCGCCCCACCCCGGCCCGGGCGGCGACGTCTTCGAGCGTCGGACGGCGATCGGCCATGCCCCATGTTCTACAGGGAGTCCCGGCCGCGCGCCACGGCGGGAGAGACCGGCGTCAGAAGCGGCGGAGGAGGGCCTGCTTGGCGGTGGCGAACTCCTCGTCGGTGAGGACGCCCTCCTTGTGCAGGTCGCCGAGCTCGCGCAGCCGCCGCAGGAGGACGTCGTGGTCGTCCGCCGGAGCGGCGGGCGCGGCGGCGGCCGCCTCGGGCAGGGCCGGGACGTCCTCGGGCGGCGGGCCGCTCGGGTGGGGGAGCCGGGCCACGACGGCGGCGGCCACGGCGATCGCGGCGGCCCCCTCCTTCCGCGTGCCCCACAGCGTCAGGCAGTACGGGTCGTGCTTCGGCTTCGGCGGGACGCCCTGGTCCTTGATGTGGAACCGCAGGTGGCCCTCGTCCAGCCCGACGGCCGGGTGCAGTTCGACCTTCACGATGTCGGCGAGCGTGAACTGCGTGGGGCCCGCCTTCTGCTTCGCGTGCTCGGCCATCCAGCTCCAGTCGAGCCGGACCGTCTCCCCGTCGAACGTCACCGACCCCTCCCCGCCGGACGCCCGCAGCGGGACGCCCGGGCCGGGCAGCAGGTAGCGGTCCACCGGCCCGGTGCCGACCTGCTCGATCTGGAGCGCGTTGCGCACCTCGTCGACGAAGTACTCGGCGAGGGCCGAAGCGTCCTTGTCGAGGTGCAGCCGGTACGGGTCGGACGACTCGTCGAGCGCGTTGCCCGCGGCCTGCACGAGGGGGTCCGCGCCCTGCCGGGGCCGCACCCGCAGCACGCCGCCCTTCTTCCCCGGCTCGTAGGCGATCCCGGCGACGGCCTCCAGCGGGACCTCGAGCTCGCCGAGGATCCGCCGCAGCCGGTGCACGCCGCGCCCGTTCCCCGGGACGATCCGCAGGAGATCGCCGTCGAACGTCCAGCGTCCCTCATTCCCGGTGACTTCTGCCATGGCCCCGTTTCCCGAAATCGCCCGTCCCGGTGAACCAGGGTAGAACGCTCAGCCGGTCACGAGGGACCGCACGTGCGCCACGACCGCGTCGAGCGGGACCTTCTCGGTGTCGCCCGTGGAACGTGCGGTGACCTCCGCCATGCCCTCGGCGAGGGCGCGGCGCCCGATCGTCACCCGGTAGGGGATGCCGGTCAGCTCGACGTCGCGGAACTTGACCCCGGCCCGCTCCGGCCGGTCGTCGATCACGACCTCCACGCCCGCCGCCGCGAGGTCCGCGTAGACGTCCTCGGCGGCGGCGACCACGTCGTCGGCGGTCTGCGCGGGGACGACGGCGACGTGGAACGGCGCGACGGCGAGCGGCCACACGATGCCGCGCTCGTCGTTGTGGGTCTCGACGATCGCGGCCATCGCGCGCTCGACGCCGATGCCGTAGCTGCCCATGACGATCGGGACCTGCTTGCCGTCGGGGTCCAGCACCTCGGCGCCGAGCGCGCGGGCGTAGCGGTCGCCGAGCTTGAAGATGTGCCCGATCTCGATGGCCTTGACCACCCGCAGCGGCTCCCCGCACCGCGGGCACGGCTCCCCGGCGGTGACCTCCCGCAGGTCGGCCCACGTGCCGACGGCGATGTCGCGCTCGACGTCCACGCCGCGCAGGTGGACGTCGTCGGTGTTCGCGCCGGTGAACATGTTCCGGCGGCCGCGCAGCGCCTCATCCGCGATCACCGGCAGGCCCGCGCCGACCGCGCCGAGGCTGCCGGGAAGCGCGCCGAGCGCCTCCCGGATCTCCTCCGGTTCCGCCGCGCGGATCGACGCGGCGCCCGTCACGTCCACGAGCTTCTGCTCGTTGAGCGGATGGTCGCCGCGCAGCAGGACGAGCGTGAGCGCGCCGTCGAGCACGTACACGAGCGTCTTGATCTGCCGGTCGCCGGGCGCGTCGTAGGCGAGGAGGTCCTCGATGGTGCGGACGCCCGGCGTGTCGAACCGCTCGGGGACGGCCGGGCCCGGCTCGTCCTCGGCCGGGGCGAGCCGGGACGTCGCCCGCTCGATGTTCGCCGCGTACCCGCAGGCGGGCGAGTGGGCGACGAGGTCCTCGCCGACGTCGGCGGGGCACATGAACTCGGTGGAGCCGGTGCCGCCCATCGTCCCGCTGGACGCCTCGCAGGCGAGCGCGGGCAGGCCGAGGCGTTCGAAGATCCGCGTGTAAGCGCCGTGGTAGGCGTCGAACGACGCGTCCAGGCCCGCGCGGTCGACGTCGAAGCTGTAGGCGTCCTTCATGGTGAACTCGCGGGTCCGCATGAGGCCGCCCTTGGGGCGCGGCTCGTCCCGGAACTTGGTCTGGAACTGGTACCACTGCTGCGGGAGCCGCTTGTAGGAGTGCAGCTCCTGCGCGATCGTCGCGAAGATCTCCTCGTGCGTCATGCCGAGGGCCAGCTCGGCGCCGCGCCGGTCGCGGAGCCGGAACATCTCCTCGCCCATCAGCTCCCACCGGCCGGACCGCCGCCACGGCTCCGCCGGGTGCAGCGCCGGAAGCAGCATCTCCTGCCCGCCGATCGCGTTCATCTCCTGCCGGATGACCTCGATCACCTTGGCGCGGACGCGCACCGCCAGCGGCAGCAGCGAGTAGTGGCCGGACGCGAGCAGGCGGACGAACCCCGCGCGCAGCAGCAGCCGGTGGCTCGGCGCGTCCGCGTCGGCGGGGTCCTCGCGGAGCGTGGGAACGAACATCTGGGACCAGCGCATCCCGCGAGGTTACCGAAGAAGGCGCCAAGGTCACCGGAGCGGCGGCCGGCGCCCGTCCGGGGGCGGGCGTGTCAGGTCACCGAAAGGGCACGGTGGGGGTGGGGGAGGGCGCGGGTCAGTACCCTGTCCTGCGTGAGTCGAGAAGGTGTGACGCCGCAGAGCGAGGATTTCTCCGCCTGGTACAACGAGCTGGTCGTGCAGGCGCAGCTCGTGGACCGCGGCCCGGTGCGCGGCACGATGGTCATCCGACCGTACGGTTTCCGCATGTGGGAGCTGCTCCAGGCCGACCTGGACCGGCGGATCAAGGACGCGGGGCACGACAACGCGTGCTTCCCGATGCTCATCCCGGAGTCGTACCTCAAGCGCGAGGCCGAGCACGTCGAGGGCTTCTCGCCGGAGCTGGCGGTCGTGACGCACGCCGGCGGCAAGGACCTGGAGGAGCCGCTGGTCGTGCGGCCCACCTCCGAGACGGTCATCGGCGAGTACATGGCCAAGTGGATCGACTCGCACCGCGACCTGCCGCTGCTGCTGAACCAGTGGGCGAACGTGGTCCGCTGGGAGATGCGGCCGCGGATGTTCCTGCGCACGACCGAGTTCCTCTGGCAGGAGGGCCACACCGCGCACGCCGACGAGGCCGACGCGATGCGCGAGACGATGTGGGCCCTGGACGCCTACGCGACCGTCGCGCGCGAGCTGGCGGCCATGCCGGTCGTGGCGGGGGAGAAGACGCCGGGCGAGCGGTTCGCCGGAGCCGTCCGCACGTACACGATCGAGGGCATGATGCGGGACGGCCGCGCCCTGCAGGCCGGCACGTCCCACTACCTCGGGACGAACTTCGCGAAGGCGTTCGAGATCCAGTACCAGGACGAGGCGGGCGAGCTGACGCTCGCGCACACGACGTCCTGGGGGATGAGCACCCGCATGATCGGCGGCGTGATCATGACGCACGGGGACGACAAGGGCCTCGTGCTGCCGCCGCGCCTCGCCCCCTACCAGGTCGTGATCGTCCCGATCGGGCGCAAGGAGCAGGGCGAGCAGGCGGCCGCGGAGGCGCGCCGGCTGGGCGCGGCGGTCCGCGCGATGGGCATCCGCGTGCACGTCGACGACAACCGGCCGCAGCTCTCGCCGGGCTTCAAGTTCAACGAGTGGGAGATGCGCGGCGTCCCGGTCCGGATCGAGCTCGGCAAGCGCGACCTGGAGGCCGGGGTGGCGACGGTCGTCCGGCGGCTGGAGGTCGGTTCGGGCGGCGTGACGAACAGAGCGGAGGGGCAGGGCAAGGAGCAGATCCCGCTCGACAAGGTGCCGGAGCTGATCCCCGGGATCCTCGCCGAGTTCCAGTCGTTCCTGCTGGCCCGCGCCGAGGCGTTCCGCGAGGAGCGCACCGCCGCCGTCGACTCCTGGGACGCCTTCGCCGGGCAGGTCGCGGAGGGCTGGGCGCGCGCCCTGCACTGCGGCCGCACCGAGTGCGAGGACGCGATCAAGGCCGACACCGCCGCGACCCCGCGCGTCGTCCCGGCCGGCGCGCCGGAGGAGACGGGCGCGTGCGTGAAGTGCGGGGAGCCGTCCGCGTACGGCAAGCGCGTGATCTTCGGCCGGTCGTACTGACGCGGCGCGCGGCGGGGAGGGCGGCGGTCAGCCGTCGTCGTCCCCGTCGCGGGCGGCCCGGATCCGGTCCCGGAACGGCTGGACGAACCACAGCCACGCGCACAGCATCCCCACGACGGCGGCGGTGACGACCGCCCACCAGCCATCGGTCAGGGTCTGGACGATCAGCGTGGTGGCGGCCGAGATCGACACCGCCAGCGCGATGCCGCCGCAGATGCCGAGGCGGTTGGCGCGGCGGATCAGCGTCGCCTTCTTGTTCATCCGGAACAGGATGCGGTGCTGGAACACCGGGCTGCTGAAGCAGATCGACGCGACGGCGGCGCCGAAGAGCGCGATGTAGAACAGGACCTCGCCGGTGTCGTCGACCTTGTCGAACCGTGCCGCGAACGGGACGGTCAGCAGGAACGCGAACAGCACCTGCATGCCGGGCACGGCGACGCGGAACCCCTGGAGCAGTTCGAGCAGCTGCCGGTCGAGACGTTCGTGCTCGGTCTCGTTGCGGGGCTTGCGGGCCGGGTCCACGCTCATGACCGGGCTATTACCCGGTAAAGAAGTGATCAGTCCGCTTTGATTGGGTTGTCCGTTCCCGGTCGGTGGCTCCGGCGGCGGCCCGGCCCCGGCCCGGCCCCGGCCCCGGCCTCAGCCGAGCGAGGGCGGTTCGACCCGCAGCGCCAGCATGGACACGTCGTCGCGCAGGTCACCGTCGCAGAACTCCAGCAGGGCCCGCTCCACCGCGCCGAGCATGCCCTCCGGCGTGTCCTTGGCGTGCGCGGCGAGCGTCTCCAGCAGCCGTTCCATCCCGAACTCCTGCCGTTGCAGGTCGCACGCCTCCAGGACGCCGTCGGAGTGCAGGACGAGCGTGTCCCCGACGGACAGCTCGACGCCGTCCAGGCCCGGTTCGAAGTCCTCGAACAGCCCGAGCGGCACCCCGCCCCGCGACGCCGACCGGATCACCCCGTCCGCCCGCACCACGATCGCCGGCGGGTGCCCCGCCACGCCCAGCGAGACCAGCACCCGCTCGGTCTCCATCGTGAGCCCCGCCATCACGGCGGTGACGAACCGGTCCTCGTCCAGCAGCGCCTCGTTGACGACGCCGAGGACGTCCCCGGGCGTGGGCTTCCAGCGGGCCGCGAGCCGCGCGCAGTGCCGGGCGGTGGCGGTGACGGCCGCCGCGTCCTCGCCCTTCCCGCACACGTCGCCGAGGATCAGCCCCCAGCCGTCCTCGGTGCGGAACACGTCGTAGAAGTCGCCGCCCACCTCGGCGGCGCCGTGCGTCGCCGTCAGGTAGCGGGCGGCGACGGACGCGCCCGGGATCGTCGGCAGCGACTTCGGCAGCAGCCCCGCCTGCAGCGTGTCGGCGACCTCGGCGCGCCGCCGGTACAGCCGGGACGCGCGGATCACCAGCGCCAGGTACCGGCCGAGGCGCTGCACGACGCCGAGGTCCATGAGGTCGAACGGCCCGTAGTCGCCGCTGGCCGTCAGCGTGATCGTGCCGAGGCACCGCTCGCCGTCCTCGATCGGGACGCTCAGCACCGACGTCGCGCCGATCTTCGCGCAGACGGGCTGGCCGTCCGGGCAGACGCCCAGCAGCTCGAGGTCGTCCACGTGCGGCCGGACGGTGCTCTGCCGGGTGATGAACACGGTGTGCGGGAGCGTGCCCTGCACGGGCTCCAGCTCCTCCAGCATCCGCGCCGCCTCGACGGACCGCTCGTCGTCCGGCCCCATCGCGACCTGGCGGCGCAGCGGCGGGACGGCGTCCGCGGCGGTGGCGCCGCCCGGCCCGGCGATCACGGGGCCGCCGTGCCCGGTGAGGTCGACGAACGCCCAGTCGGCCAGCTCGGCCGCCAGCAGCCGGGCGCACCGCCGCACCGCGACCGTCTCGTTGAACACCGGCTCGTCCAGCAGCAGCTCGCAGGCGGTCGCGAGGACGTCCATGCGGTGCATGAGCGTGGCGACCGTCTCGTCGTCGCCCGCCGGGACGCCCGGGAGCTGCGGCGCCCGCGGCGCCGTCGCCCGCTCCGCCCCGGTCGGCTCCGCCCCGGCCCGCTCGGGCGACTCGCCCGCGGCGCGCCAGGCGCCCGCCCCGTCGGCC
>NZ_JBHTJA010000108.1:0-21597 GCF_042675525.1 Actinomadura sediminis | reverse complement strand
GGCGGCGACGCGCGCGCCGCGGCGGCGCCCCGGCGGCGCGGGCCGCCGGAAGACGGCCTTCACGTCGGCGCCGCGCGCGACCCCCATCACTTGCGCGAGGTGCAGCGCGCGCCGTCCCGTCCCGGCGTCCTCGATCTGCGTCTTGCAGGAGAACCCGTTCGCGACGACGTGCGTCGACGCGCCGGCGGCGCGCACGGCGGGCAGGATCTTCTGCTCGCCGCAGTCCATCGAGATGTCGTACTTGCCGTTCTCGAACCCCCACGACCCGGCGAGGCCGCAGCAGCCGCCCTTCAGGTCCTCGGTGTCGAGGCCCATCGCCCGGAGCAGCTCCGCGTCGGCGGACATGCCGCCCGTCGCGCGCTGATGGCAGTGCCCCCACAGCAGTGCCTCGCCGTCCCCCATGCGCGGCGGGTCGATGCCGAACTCGGTGAAGAACTCGGCGAAGTGGCGGGCGTTCTGCGCGAGCCGCTCCGCGTCGTCGTCGTGCGGGAGCAGCTTGGTCAGCTCGTCCTTGAAGACGGCGAGGCAGCTCGGCTCCATCCCGACGATCGGCGTACCGGACCGGACGTACGGGCGCAGCACGTCCAGGACGCGGTGCAGGTACCGTTCGGCGGCGTCGAGGAACCCGTAGTCGTAGAGCGGCCGGCCGCAGCAGACGTGCTCCTCGGGCATGACGACCCGCCACCCGGCCGCCTCGATCGCCTCCACGCACGCCACCCCGACGTCGGTGTGGAAGTGGTTGTTGAAGGTGTCGGGGAACAGGACGACCTGCCGCCCGCCGGGGTTCGCGGAGCCGCCGCGCCGCCGGAACCACTCCTGCAGGGTCATGGGGGCGAACGTCGGCAGCGGGCGGCGCCCGTCGATCCCGGCGACGAGCTTGGCGAGCCGCGCCAGCCCCGGCGTGTGGGTGGCGAGGTTGGCGACCTCCGGCATCCGGGACGCCATGCGCGCCGCCTGGTCGATGAACCCGAACGCGTACGCGTACCGGGGACGCCACCGCCGCGCCGACTTGTAGTGGTGGTGCAGGAACTCGGCCTTGTAGGTCGGTATGTCGACGTTGACCGGGCAGTCGTTCGTGCAGCCCTTGCAGGCGAGGCACAGGTCGAGGGACTCGGCGACCTCCTTGGACTGCCAGCCGTCGGTGACGACCTCGCCCTGCAGCATCTCGAACAGCAGCCGGGCCCGCCCGCGCGTGGTGTGCTTCTCCTCCCGGGTCACCTGGTAGCTGGGGCACATGGTGTTGGTCGCCTGCGGGACGCGGCACTCGCCGATGCCGACGCAGCGCAGCGCGGCGTGGGCGAAGTCGCCGTGGTCCTCCTTGTAGGCGAACTTCACCTCCGGGCGCGGCGGGTTGTAGCCGGTGCCGAGCCGCAGGTCCTCGTCCATCCGGTACGCGTCGACCACCTTGCCCGGATTCATCTTGCCCTCGGGGTCCCAGATGCGCTTGAACTCGCGCATCGCCCGCACCAGCTCGGAACCGTACTGGCGTTCCAGCAGCTCGCCGCGCTGCTGCCCGTCGCCGTGCTCGCCCGACAGCGAACCCCCGAACGACGCGACGAGGTCGGCCGCGTCCTGCATGAACGCCCGGTACGTCGCGATGCCCTCCGCGGTGCGCAGGTTGAAGCTCATCCGCGAGTGGATGCACCCCTGCCCGAAATGCCCGTACATGGCGCCGGTGATGCCGTGCCGGTCCATGACGCGGCGCAGCGCCGGGATGTAGTCGCCGATGCGGGACGGCGGGACGGCGGAGTCCTCCCAGCCGGGCCAGTGGTCCTGGCCGGGCGGGAACGCGGTCGAGCCGAGCCCGGCCTCGCGGATCGCCCACAGGTTGCCGGCGCGGCCGCCCTCCTGCGCGCTGCCGACCAGCGCGACCCGGTCCCGCGCGTACCCGCGTTCGTCCGTCAGCCAGCGGACGAACCCCTCCGCCGTCGCGACGGACTCCTCCGTGGTGTCGGCGCCGAACTGGACCAGGAGCCAGGCCGCGCCGCCCTGCCGGGGCAGCTCCTCGATGTCGGCGACGTTGATGTCCTGCAGCCGCTGGTCCTCGATGAGCCGGTCGTCGAGGGCCTCCAGCCCGATCGGGCGGAACCGCTCGATGATCTCGCCGCACTCCGCGGCGGCCTCGGCGAGCTCCTCGTACTCCACGACGACGAGCGTGCGCCGCAGCAACGCCGGCGTCAGCAGCAGCTCGGCGCGCAGGACGGTGACGCAGGTGCTCTCGGTGCCGGTCAGCGCGCGGGCGACGTTGAACCCGTTCTCCGGCAGCAGCTCGTCCAGGTTGAAGCCGGACACGCGGCGCGGCATCTCCGCGACGGACGGGAACCCGGCGCGGATCGCGTCGGCGTACCGGTCGCGCAGGTCGCGCAGCCGGGCGTAGATCTCGCCCTTGGGTCCCCCGGCGGCGATGATGTCGTCGAGGTGCTCCTCCTCGTTCGTCCCGACCCAGAACCGGTCGCCGCCGTAGGTGACGATCTCCATCGCGCGCAGGTTGTCGGACGTGCGCGGCCCCGGCCCGTACAGCTGCGACTGGACCGAGTGGATGCCGCACGAGTTGTTGCCGATGTTCCCGCCGATGACGCAGCGCGAGTGGGAGGAGGGGTCGGGGCCGAACACCAGGTTCCACTTCCCGGTGTGCCGGTTCAGCTCCTCGTTGATCACCCCGGTCTCGCAGGTGACGGTGCGCGCCTCGGCGTCCACCTCGCCGATCTTCGTGAGGTACTTGGAGTGGTCGATGACGACCGCGTAGTTCACGGTCTCCCCCGACAGGCTCGTCCCGCCGCCGCGGTTGAGGATCGGCGCGCCGAACTCGCGGCAGATCCGGTGCACGGCGACGACGTCGTCGAGCGTCTTCGGGATCACGACGCCGATCGGCACCTGCCGGAAGTTGGACGCGTCGTTGGCGTAGAGGGCGCGGGACCCGTCGTCGAACCTCACCTCGCCCTCGACGGCCTTGGCGAGCGCCTTCGCGAGCCGACCGACGGCGATCGTCGTCCGTCCGCGGGGCGGTCCCGGCATCGACGGGACGCTCTTCTCCGGCACCTGCTGGGTCTTCGTGGCCATCTGCGCGGTCCTTCGTCTCGTTCGGGTGAGGGTCGGGGGGCGGGCGGTTCGGGGCGTGCGGGGGGCGCCCGGTCAGGGGCGGGCGCCGTGCACCCGGTACGGCTCCGCGTCGGCCCATTTGACGGCGAGGCCGAAGCCGGGACGGTCCGGGGCGGGCCGCAGCGCGCCGCCCGCCGGGCTGAGCGTGCCGTCGAAGACGATGTCCTCGACGCGCACGTGGTCGTGGAAGTACTCCAGGTGGCGGAGCCGCTCGACGCCGCAGAACGCCTGCGCCGACAGGGCCGGGGCGCAGTGCGCGGACAGGTCGACGCGGTGCGCCGCCGCGAGCCCGGCGACCTGCAGGACGCCGGTGACGCCGCCGCAGCGGGTCACGTCGGCCTGCAGGCAGTCGACGGCGCCGTCCAGCAGCCCGGTGAAGTCGCCGAGGAGGAACCCGTACTCGCCGGCCGCGATCTCCAGCCCTCCCGGCCCCCGGTCGCGGAGCAGCCGCAGCCCGGCGACGTCGTCGGAGCTCACCGGCTCCTCCAACCATCGCACGTCCCACTCCTCGGCCAGGCGGTGCGCCCAGTACAGGGCGTCCTTGCGGGTCAGCGCCCCGTTGGCGTCGGCGTACAGCTCGGCGCCCGGCCCGATCGCGTCCCGGACGGCCGTGAGCCGCTCGGGGTCGCGTCCGGGCTCGCGCGCGACCTTCAGCTTCACCCGGGGGATGCCGCGCTCCACCCAGTCGGCGAGCTGCCCGGCGAGCCGGTCGAGCGGGTAGTTCGTGAAGCCGCCGCTGCCGTAGACGGGGACCTCGTCGTGGAACGCGGGCAGCACCCGGTACAGCGGCAGGCCGAGCAGCCGCGCCTTGAGGTCCCACAGCGCGGCGTCCACCGCCGACACGGCCATGGCGCCGGGGCCGGGCCGTCCGGCGTTGCGGATCGCGGCGAACATGGCGTGCCACGCGGCGGCGGGCGCGAGGGCGTCGCGCTCCCGGACGATCGACGCGAGCTTCGACTCGATGAACGCGGCGAGCGACACGTCGCCGTAGGTGTAGCCGACCCCGGTCCGCCCGCCCGCGTCCGCCTCGACGAGCACCATCGTGGTCGAGTCCCAGCGCAGCGTGCCGTCCTCCTCGACCCCGTCCGGGCCGTCGGTCGGCACCGTGAACGCGTGCACCCGCACGTCCTCGACGGGCACGACGGACCCGGCCTTCGCCCCGTTCGCCCCGGTCATCGGCCACTCCTCCGTTCGGCTCCGCTCGGTGACGGGCTCTAACTACCTCTGCGGCGAGGCCCGAAACGGGACGCCGCGCGCGAACACGGATCCCGGAACCCGCGCTGGTTTGGGGGCACGCTTCCCGGGGACTCGGGAGGTGGAACACGGGGCGAGAATCATCGATCGGGAGAGAAGAAGACCATGGCCCAGCAAGTAGCCGACTATGTCCTTCACCGCCTGACCGAGTGGGACGTCAAGCGGGTCTACGGATATCCGGGCGACGGCATCAATGGCATGCTGGGCGCGTTCGACCGCGCGAAAGGGAACCCGGAGTTCATCCAGACGCGCCATGAAGAGATGGCCGCGTTCATGGCGTGCGCCCACGCGAAGTTCACCGGCGAGGTCGGCTGCTGCGTGGCGACCTCGGGTCCGGGGGCGATCCACCTGCTGAACGGCCTGTACGACGCGAAGCTGGACCACCAGCCGGTCGTCGCGATCGTCGGGCAGCAGAAGCGGCTCGCTCAGGGCACCCATTACCAGCAGGAAGTGAACCTGGAGAACCTGTTCTCCGACGTTTCCGAGTTCTGCCAGATCGTCATGCACCCGGGGCAGGTCCGGCACGTGATCGACCGGGCGTTCAAGACGGCGCTGACCACGCGGGGCGTCGCGACGATCATCATCCCGGAGGACGTCCAGGAATCCGAGGCGATGCCGTCGCCGCCGAAGGAGCACGGCTCGGTCTACTCCAGCGTCGGGTGGAGCCAGCCGCGCGTGCTCCCGAACCATGACGAGCTGCGCAAGGCCGCCGACATCCTCAACGAGGGCGAGCGGGTCGCGATCCTCATCGGGCAGGGCGCGGCGAACGCCCGCGACGAAGTCGTCGAGGCCGCCGAGCTGCTCGGCGCCGGGGTCGCCAAGGCGCTGCTCGGCCGCGAGGTCCTGCCGGACGACCTGCCGTTCGTCACCGGGCCCATCGGGCTGCTCGGCTCGAAGGCCAGCGACGAGATGATGATGAACTGCGACACGCTGTTCATGATCGGCACCAGCTTCCCCTACGCGGAGTGGCTCCCGGACGAGGGCAGCTGCCGCGGCGTCGAGATCGACATCGACGGCCGCATGATCGGGATCCGGTACCCGATGGACGCGCACGTCGTCGGCGACGCCAAGGAGACGCTCCGCGAGCTGATCCCGCTGCTGCGGCGCAAGGAGGACCGGTCCTGGCGGGAGCAGATCGAGGAGAACGTCCGCTCCTGGAACACCGTGATGGAGAAGCGGGCCGGGCAGTCCTTCGAAGGCAAGATCAACCCGCAGGCGGTCGCCCACGAGCTGTCCCCGCTGCTGCCGGACGGGACCATCCTCACCGCCGACTCCGGTTCGGGCACCAACTGGTGGGCCCGGCACATCAAGCTCCGCGACGGCATGAAGGCGTCGCTGTCGGGGACCCTGGCGACGATGGGCCCCGGCGTCCCCTACGCGATCGCCGCGCGGTTCGCGTTCCCGGACCGCCCGGTCATCGCGTTCGTCGGCGACGGCGCGTTCCAGATGAACGGCATGAACGAGATGCTCACGGTCAAGCGGTACGCCGACCGGATGGGCGGCTCCCCGCCGCTGATCTTCTGCGTCTTCAACAACCAGGACCTCAACCAGGTCACCTGGGAGCAGCGGGCGATGGGCGGCGACCCGAAGTACGAGGGCTCCCAGTACATCCCCGACTTCCCTTACGCGAAGTACGCGGAGCTGTGCGGCCTGAAGGGCATCTACTGCGACGAGCCCAAGAAGGTCACGAGCGCGTGGCAGGAGGCGCTGGCGAGCGACCGCCCCGTCGTCCTGGAGTTCGTCGTGGACAACGAGATCGCGCCGATCCCGCCGCACATCATGAAGATGCAGGCGAAGAAGGCCGTCAAGGCCGGCATCAAGGACCCGGAGAAGGTCGGCATCGCCGCGCGGGGCTTCCGCCAGAAGCTGACCGAGATGTACGAGAACATGCCCGGCCGCAAGCACGACTAGCGCGGCGGCCGCGGACGCACCGGCGGACACCGGCACGGTCCCGGCGACTTCTGAGGGGAGACGGCCATGCGGATCGCCGCAGTGCGGACCGTGCTGCCGGAGCACCGCTACGCGCAGCACGAGATCACCGAGGCCGTGGCGGCCCGGACGGACGCCGACCCCCGGCTGCTCGCCCGGTTCCACGCCAACACGCAGGTCGGCGGCCGCAACCTGGCGCTGCCGATCGAGGAGTACGACCGGCTCGCCGACTTCACCGCCGCGAACGACGCCTACATCGACCGCGCGCTCGACCTCGGCGAGCGCGCGGCCCGCGCCGCGCTCGACGCCGCCGGGCTCGACCCGTCCGACATCGACCACCTGCTGTTCTGCTCGTCCACCGGGGTGGCGACGCCGTCGCTGGACGCGACGATCGCGCAGCGCGCCGGGCTGCGCGAGGACGTCGTGCGGGTGCCGGTGTTCGGGCTCGGCTGCGCCGCCGGGGCGGCGGGCCTCGCCCGCGTGAACGACCACCTGCGGGGCCGCCCGGACGGCGCGGCCCTGCTGGTGTGCGTGGAGCTGTGCTCGCTGACCGTCCAGCGCGGCGACGTCACCGCGCCCAACCTCGTCGGCAGCGGCCTGTTCGGGGACGGCGCGGCGGCGGCCGTCGCGCTCGGCGACGACCGCACGGCCGGCCGGCCGCCCGACGGCGCCGCGGGCCCGCGGGTCGTGGCGTCCCGCAGCCGCCTGTACCCGGACACCCGGCGGCTGATGGGCTGGGAGGTCGGCGCGCACGGCTTCCGGATCGTGCTGGCCGCCGACCTCGTCGATCTCGTGGAGAAGGAGCTCGCCGGGGACGTGGACGCCTTCCTGCGCGACCACGGGCTGTCCCGGGACGCGGTGCCGTCGTGGGTGTGCCATCCCGGCGGCCCCAAGGTGATCGAGAAGATCGGCGAGGTGCTCGGGCTGGACGGCGGCGAGCTGGACCTCACGTGGGCGTCGCTGCGGCACGCGGGGAACCTGTCGTCGGTGTCGGTGCTGAACGTGCTGGAGCGGACGATCGCCGAGCGGCGGCCGGCCGCGGGCGTCCCGGGCGTCCTGATGGCGCTCGGCCCCGGGTTCTCCGCCGAGCTCGTCCTGCTGCGCTGGTGATCCGGTGACCTGGTTCGCGCTGCTCATCGGCCTCGTCGCGCTGGAACGCCTGGCCGAGCTGGTCGTCGCGCGGCGGAACCTGGCGTGGGCGCGGAGCCTCGGCGGGGTGGAGCACGGGCGGGGCCACTACCCGGTGATCGTCGCGGTGCACGCGGGGCTGCTGGCCGGGGCGCCGCTGGAGGTGTGGCTGCTCGGCCGCCCGTTCGTCCCGGCGCTGGGCTGGCCGATGCTGGCGGTCGCCGTCCTCGCGCAGGGGCTGCGCTGGTGGTGCATCGCGACGCTGGGCCGGCGGTGGAACACCCGGGTGGTGATCGTGCCGGGGCTGCCGCCGGTCGCCCGGGGCCCCTACCGGGTGATGCCGCACCCGAACTACGCGGCGGTCGTCGCCGAGGGGATCGCGCTGCCGCTCGTCCACACCGCCTGGCTGACGGCGACGCTGTTCACGGTCGTGAACCTCGCGCTGCTGCGGACGCGGATCCGCGTGGAGAACGCCGCCCTGCGCACCGCGCCGCGCACCTAGCGGCACGCCCCGGCCGGGCGGCGCGGCGGGCCGGCCGGGCGGCGCGGCGGATCGGTCAGGCGGTGCGGCGGACCTTGTCCAGCGCGGCGAGGATCGCGTCGAGGCGCTCGTCCGCCGGGTCGGCGGCGTACTCGAGGACGGCGTGGTTGAACGCCGCCGCCATGACGCCCGGCATGGAGTCGGACGCGTCGAACCGCACGGTCTCCGCGCCGGCGAGGAGTGCGGCGACGCGCCGGGAGACGTCGTCCGGGTAGTCGCCCGGCGGGATATCCCGGTTGAGGGAGTACGCCCCGGACCCGGCCCGCTCGACCCAGGTGCGCTGCGCCTCCTCCGACGTCAGGTACGCGACGAGCCGGCGGGCGGCGGGCGTGTCGCGGAACATGCCGAGCAGGTCGCCGCCGATCGCGACGGTGCCCCGGCCCGGGAACGGCACGAAGTCGAAGTCGCGGCCGGGCCGCGGGCGCCCGTCGGCCTGCGCGTAGAAGGCGGGGATGAAGGAGCCGGCGTGGTCGAGGCGGCAGCCGGGCGGGTCGGCGAACATCCCGTGCCCCGCCTCGCCGTAGCCGGTGAGCAGGATGCCGCCGTTCCCGCCGTGCGCGCCCCGCACGACGGCCCCGAACTCCTCCCACGCGCGCCGCACCTCGGGCGACGTCCAGGCGAGCCTGCCGGACACCCACGCGTCGTAGGCCTCCGGGCCGGACAGGTGCAGCAGGAGGTCCTCGATCCAGTCGGTGCCGGGCCAGCCGGACTGCGAGGTGTCCTCGAGGCCGAGGCACCACGGGGCGGCGTCCGTCCCGGACACAGCGGCGGCGAGGTCGTCCCAGGTGAGGGACGGGTCGCGCAGGCGTTCGGCGAGCCCGCCGGGCAGCGTGTCCGGGGCGTACCAGATGAGGCTCTTCACCGACGCCTTGAGGACGATCCCGTACGGGCGGCGGGCGCCGTCCGGACCGGCGGCGGTGGTCGCCTCGGCGGCGATCCCCCGCGACGCGGAGCCGACCGGATGCAGGTGGCCGTCGGCGGCGTAGGCGCGCAGGTCGCCGGGGTTGGCGAGCACGGCGGTGTCGGGCGGGTGCCCGTCGTGCAGTTCGCTGGCCAGCACGGCGCGGGCGTCGCGGGTGCCGGTGTACTTCACGTCGATGCCGGTCTCCCGCTCGAACTCGGCCAGCATCGCGCCGAACGCCTCGCGTTCCGCGCCCGTCCACGAGCCCAGCACGGTGACCGTCCGGTCGCCTCCGGGGCCGCCGCAGGCGGTGAGCGCGGACGCGCACAGCAGGACGAGGGCGCACAGGACACGGGCGGGCAGGACACGGGCGGGCAGGGAGCGCACGGTCACCTCCGGTATTCGCGGAGCCGGAGCCAGATCCCGAGCGCGGCGAGGCCCGCGACGGCCGCGGTGCCCGCCGGGAGCCCTGCGACGAGCCCGCCGGTGTCGGCGGCGCCGCCGAGGCGGGCCGTCAGCGGGCGCTGCGCGCGTTCGGCCGCCGCGAGATCGAGCCCGCCCCCGGCCGGGGCGGGCCGGTCGTCCCGCAGCGCCCGTGCGCCCGTGTCGGCCGCGGCGATCTGCCCCTGGATCGTCCGGTCGAACGCGGGCAGGGCCCGTTCGGACGCGGCGGCGAAGGAGTCGCCGGCCCGCAGGAACACGGCCGCGACCCACGCCGTCAGGCCGATCAGCAGGACGGACGCGGCCAGCAGCGGAAGGTTGAGCACGCGGCGGAAGCGCCGGGCCATCGCGAGCTGGACGTACCCGAGGACGGCGAGGAGCGCGGCGGCGAGCGCGCAGACGGCCGCCACCGCGGCGTCGGACACCCACACCGACCCGTGCCGCTCCTCGACGGCGCGCCGGTCGCGTTCGGCGATCTCGTCGATGCGGTCGAGGAGCCCGCCCTCGGCGTGCAGCATCCGCGACGCGTAGGTGAGGTAGGCGTAGCCGAGCTCCTCCAGTCCCTTGCGGTACGTGGCGTCCGCCTGCTCGACGAGCCCCTGGTACGTCACGACCTGCGCGTTCACCGACCGCAGCAGGTCGCGCCCGGCCTCGCCGCCGACGTCGACCTCGGCGATCCGGGAGAGGCCGTCGCCCGCGGTGGTGATGTCGTCGCGGAACCGCTGCCCGGGGCCGGTGAGCTGCGCGGCCCCCGACCGGAAGCTCTGCCATGCGGCCCGGTCGGCGTCCGACAGCGCGGCGTGGGCCGTCCGGGCGCCGACGTACGCGGGAACGCCCTTTTCCCGCGCGGATTCCACCGCGGACCGCCCGCCGACGAGCACGCTCGTCGCGGCGATCCAGAACAATAGGGCCATACCTACAGAAAAGGCCAGCATGGTCATTAGCCAGCGCGGCGTGCTCCATTCCCTGCGAACGGCGCGGGAACGAGCCAGAGCGAGCGACACGCGAGCATGATAAGCGGACGGGGCCGCCGGTTCGGCGGCATTTATGCTTGACCGTCGATTGATCGAGGCGTAATGAGCCGTCGTCCAATGGGTGAACAGCCGGTGGCCGGTGGGATAACGCGTGGCCGATATGCGGGTTTCGCCCGTACGGCGGCGATAGGCTCACGGCGCGTAACCGGGCATGAGAGGGAAAAACGAGTCACGTGAGCGCGATCAGCGTAGGCCAGGCCATCGTCCTCGGCATCGTGGAGGGCCTGACCGAATTCCTGCCGGTGTCCTCAACCGGCCACCTCAAGATCACCGAGGGGCTGATGGGCATCCCGGTGGACGACGAGTCGGTCGTGGGCTTCACCGCCGTGATCCAGGTGGGGGCGATCGCCGCCGTCCTGGTGTACTTCTTCAAGGACATCCTCCGCATCGTGAGGGCCTGGGGGACGGGGCTCGTCAAACCGTCCGAGCGGTACCACCACGACTACAAGTTCGGGTGGTGGATCATCTTCGCCACCGTCCCGGTGGTGGCCGTCGGGCTCGCCGCCGAACCGCTGATCGAGGGGCCGCTCGCGTCGCTGTGGGTGGTCGCCGGGTCGCTGATCGTCGGCAGCGTCGTGATGTGGCTCGCCGACCGGTACGGCCGGCACAAGCGCGGCGAGGACGACACCGACTTCAAGGACGCGATGCTGGTCGGCTCGTCGCAGATCCTCGCGATGCTGTTCGCCGGGTTCTCCCGGTCGGGCGCGACGATCTCGACCGGGCTGCTGCTCGGCCTCGACCGGGTCGCCGCGACCCGGCTGTCGTTCTTCATGGGGATCCCCGCGCTCACCGGCGCGGGCCTCTACCAGCTTCCGGGCGCGCTCGGCACCGGCAACAGCGTGCTGCCGCTGCTCGTGGGCACCGTCGTGTCGTTCATCGTCGCGTACGCCTCGATCGCGTGGCTGCTCAAGTTCGTGGCCAGCCACTCGTTCACGTCGTTCGTGATCTACCGCGTGGTGATCGGCCTGCTGCTGTTCGGCCTGCTGGGCGGCGGCGTCATCGAGGGCTGAGCGGGATCCGCGTCCGTCCCGGGCCGGGCCCCGGGGCGGACGCGCGCCGCGGCCCCGCGGGCGGTCACTGTCCGGCGTACGCCTTCCGCAGCGCGGCGAGGTCGAGCTTGCGCATCGACATCATCGCCTGGTTCACGCGGGCGGTCTTCACCGGGTCGGGGTCGAGGAACATCTGGATCAGCTCCTCCGGGGTGACCTGCCAGGACACCCCGAACCTGTCCTTGAGCCAGCCGCACTGGCCCTCCTCGCCGCCGCCCTCGAGCAGCCGGCTCCAGTAGTAGTCGACCTCCTCCTGGTCCGCGCAGCGGATCTCGAAGGAGATGGACTCGTTGAACTCGAACAGCGGACCGCCGTTCAGCCCGACGAACTTGTGCCCGTTGGCCTCGAACTCGACCGTCAGGACCTGGCCCGGCGTGGCGCCCGGGGTGCCCTCCGGGGCGCGCATGATCTGGCCGATCCTGGAGTCCTTGAAGATCGACACGTAGTGCTCGGCGGCCTCTTCCGCCTGCCCGTCGAACCACAGGCACGTGGTGAAACCCTTGGCGACCATCGTTGCCTCCTCGTTGCGGCGTCTCCACATGGAGACCTGCCCCGACGTGGGGATTCATCGCCGGACGCAGGGCCGGCGGTGTTCCCGCGGCTCCGCACCCTCCCGGACGACGCCGCCCGTCCGGGTGCCAGTATTGCCGTCGCCGTCTCCGCGAGGGAGTTGTCCGTGGCGTCCAAGCTGATCCTGCACATCGGCCTGCAGAAGTCGGGCACGACCTTCCTGCAGCACATGCTCCAGAGCAACGCCGGAACGCTCGCGGACGCGGGCGTCCGCTACCCGATCCCGCCGGACTGGGAACGTGGACGCCGGACCGTCGCCAACCACGAATGGTCGAGCTACGGGCTGCTCGGCACCGAGTACCCGTGGGTGTCGGAGGGGCGCGCGGCGCGGGAGGCGCCCGGCTGGGAGGCCCTGCGCGACGACGTGCGCGAGTCGCCCGGGACGGTGCTGCTGTCGGCCGAGGCCCTGTCGGTCGTGCGCGCCCCCGCCGCCGGGCGGCTGCTGGACGCGCTCGGCACCGGCGACGTCGAGGTCGTCGTCACGGCCCGCAGCCTGGGCCGCGCCCTCCCGTCCCTCTGGCAGCAGCACATCCGCAACGGCCGCAGCACCACCTTCGGCGGCTACCTCACGGGCCTCGCCGCGCACCGCGACAAGGGTCCCGACCATGTCGAGAACGAACTCGACGCGCACATCTGGCGGGCGTTCGCGCTGAGCGGGCTCGTCCGGCGCTGGGCCGCCGCCGGGGCGTCCCGGGTCAGCGTGGTCACCTCGCCCGGACGCCCGCCCGAGCTGCTCTGGCGCCGGTTCGCCCAGGCGATCGGCCTGCCCGACCTCGCGCACCTCCCGCCCGTCCGGGAGGAGGGGCTCGCGCACACCGGCCTGACGGCGCCCGAGACCCTGGTCGTGGCGGGGCTCAACGACGCGATGCGGGAGCGGTCCTGGAGCGGCGGCGCCGCCGACCGGGTCCGGCAACTGGTCATCGAACGGTTCCAGACCCGCGACCGGCGCGGCGGCCGGGTCGTGGTGCCGCCCGAGTGGCGCGAGCGGGTCGCGGCCTGGGCCGCCGCGGACGTCGCCGCGCTGCCCGGCACGGGCGCCGCCGTCATCGGCGACATCGACGACCTCGCCTACGCCCCCGAACGCGACGGGTCCCGCGCCCCGACGCCCGAGGAGACCGCCGCCGCGGGCGCCGAGGCCGCCCTCGCGTTCGCGGAGCCGCACCTGCAGCCGTCCCCCATCCGCCGCGGCGCCCGCAAGATCCGCCGCCGCCTCCCCTGACCCGCCGCGAGGTTCAGCCGCCGGCGCGGCGGGCGCGGGCCCGGCGTCTGCCCTCGTGCATCGCCTGGACGCGGGCGACCGGGATCGCGCGTCCCTCCTCGACCAGGTCGGCGGGCAGGCTCTGCGGGGCGGGCATCGCCGCGGCCCACGGGTCGCCGTCGCCGATCAGCTCCCGCGCCGCGCGGAGGGTGAACGCCCTCGGGTCGACGGCGTCCAGGTCGTCCCACGGCACCGGGAAGGACACGGGGGTGCCGGGGCGGACGCGCGGACTGTAGGCGGCGGCGACCGTCCCGGTCCCCGCCCGCGTGGAGTCGAGGAACACGCGGCCCGCGCGGTCGTCGCGGATGAACGCGGTGGTGGCGAGCGCGGGGTCGAGGCGTTCGGCGCGGGCGGCGAGGGCCCGCGTCGCGGCGGCGACGTCCTCCACGGGGGTGCGGCCGTCGAGCGGCGCGAACACGTGCACGCCCTTGGCGCCGCTCGTCTTGACGGCGCCCGCCAGCCCCGAGTCGGCCAGGGCCCGGCGGACCAGGTGCGCGGCCCGCGCGGCGACGGCGAACCCGCCGCCCTCGGGCGGGTCGATGTCGAGCACCAGGTGCGTCGGACGGTCGGGGGCGTCCACGCGCATCAGGGGCGGGTGGTACTCCACGGCGCGCTGGTTGGCGAACCACAGCAGCGTCCGGCGGTCCTCGCAGAGCGCGTACGACACCTCCCGCCGCGACGACTCCGCCCACAGCGTCACGCGCCGCACCCAGTCGGGCGTGTACTTGGGGAGGTTCTTCTGCATGAACGGCTTCTGGCCGCGCAGGACGCGGACCACCGACAGCGGGCGGCCGGCGAACTGCGGGACGAGCCGGTCCGCGAGCGCGTCGAGGTAGTCGACCAGGTCGCGCTTGCTCGCCTCGGCCCCCGGGAACAGCGGCTGGTCGAGGTTCGTCAGCCGGACCCCGTCCCGTTCCTCTTCGGCGGTCACCCGTCCAGCTTCGCACGCCGCCGCGGCACCGTCACACCCGCACGCCCCTGGGGCCGGATCGCTAGCCCGTCCGCCAGGGGGACTTCGGGTGGGTGGGGACGGCGTTCTCCGTCACGCGGAGGGCGTAGGTGGGGGTGGGGGCGTCGTCCAGCGGCCCCAGGTAGGCGTGCCCGGTCAGGTGGCACCACGCGGGGAGGTCGATGGGGGCCGCCGGGTCGGTCGCCATGAGATGGACGATCGTGCCGGCGGGCAGGTCCGCGAGGCGGCCGCGGAGCTCCAGGAGCAGGCGCACGCAGGCGCGGTCGCCGCCGTCGATGACCACCGGTTCGCTCATCGTCCTCCCGTCCGGCGCGAGGGTAGCAGCACGCGGTGAACGCGGCGACAAGGCCGACGATCCACGCTTTCTGCACAAGCTTCACATCTAACAACAAACTTCTTCTTAACGGGATCCTCGTGATTATGGGTGATCGCCAACGCAGACTTGACCTCCTCTTTCAGGTTTCGTCCAGTTACGCCGCTTACAGTCACAGGTGACGCACCCCCGCTGTCATTCGGTCGAGGTCACGGACGTCTGGGGCGACGCATGGAACTTGGAGTTGCGCGTGTGGAGAGCACCGAGGACTGCGGGACGCTGACGTTCCCGGCCGAGGTCGATCTCGGCAACGCCGCGGCGATCCTCGGACAGGCCGCCGCGCTGCTCGACTCCGGCGTTCCGGCACTGATCATCGACCTGAGCGACTGCGCGTTCTGCGACTCGAGCGGGCTCAACGTCGTCCTCCGCTCGCAGATGCGGGCGACGGAACTGGGCGTGCCGATGTGGGTCGTGCTGCCGTCGCGCGGGGTCGTCCGGCGGATCAGCGAGATCGCGGGGCTGCAGCGGCGGGTCGCGATCGCCCCGGACCTCGCGACGGCGCGGGAGGCGCTGGCGCCCGCCCGGCCCTAGCGGTCGAGGGCGCGGCCGATCCAGCCGTCGGACGCCTCGAGCAGCAGGTGCCCTGCGCCGAGGATGCTCGCGTCGCGGCCCGCGGCGGAGGTGTCGATCTCGAGGTTGCGGGTGGCGAGCGGCAGGCAGCGCTCGTAGATGACGCCGCGGACCGTCGCGACGAGCGGTTCGGCGTTCGACAGGCTGCCGCCGATGATCAGGGCGTCGGGGTTGAAGAAGTTCACCAGCGCGGTGAGGACGTCGCCGATGAGGCGGCCCGCGGTGCGGACGGCGCTGGTCGCCTGCGGGACGCCGTCGGCGACGAGGTCGACGATCTGCGCCGGATGGTCGACGGCGATGCCCTGTTCGGCGAGCGCGGCGATGAGGGCGGCGCCGCTCGCGTGCGCCTCCAGGCAGTCGGGGTGGCCGCAGGAGCAGTCGACGGTGGCCTCGGACAGGATGCGCACGTGGCTGATGTCGCCGGCGGCGCCGCGCCCGCGGTGCAGCCGGCCGTCCACGATGACGCCGCAGCCGATGCCGCTGCCCAGCTTGATCACCATGAGGTTGTCGCAGGCGGGCCGCGAGTGCCGGTGCTCCCCGACGGCCATGAGGTTGGCGTCGTTCTCGACCAGGGCGGGGACGCCCGCCTGCGCGGTGACGAACTCGCGCACCGGGAAGTCGTTCCAGCCCGGCATCCGGGAGGGCGAGACGACCTGGCCGGTGGCGGGGTCGACGGGGCCGGGCAGCCCGATGCCGGCGCCGCGGACCGGGACGTCGCCGAAGCCGTGCGCGCGGGCGAGCGCGCGGAGCGCGTCGATGACGTCGGTGAGCGTCTTCTCGGGGCCGACCGCGATGTCGCAGGTCAGGTCGGAGAGCGCGAGGGGCGTGCCGGCCAGGTCGGCGACGGCGAGCCGGGCGTGGTGCGCGCCGAGGTCGGCGACCAGGAAGACGCCGGCCTGCCGGGCGAGCCGGAGGCGCCGGGGCCGCCGGCCCCCGCGCGAGGCCCCGGCGCCCTCCTCGGCGAAGAGCCCGGCGTCGAGGAGCTGCTCGACCCGCAGCGAGACGCTGGAGGCGGCGAGGCCGGAGAGCCGGGCGAGCTCGGCCCGCGATTCCGCCTGACCGGTGGCCACCAGCCGCAGGAGGGCCGCCGGTCCGTCGTCTCTGCTGTTGCGCACCCCAGATAGATAGCATGCGCGAACTTGGTACAGCAACGCATTGACTTACGTCGATTTGACGTTCTATCTTCCTGCTTGGCTTCGATATCGAAGGAAGTTGGATCGTAGGTGACGGAATGATCGAGGTTCGCGGCCTCCAGAAGCGCTTCGGCGACCACGTCGCGCTGCGCGACGTGGATCTGGACGTGGGCAAGGGCGAGGTCGTCGTGGTGATCGGCCCGTCCGGGTCCGGGAAGTCCACGCTCTGCCGGTGCCTGAACCGGCTGGAGACGCCGGACGGCGGAAGCGTGCGGATCGACGGCCGCGAGCTGCCCGCCGAGGGTCGCGCGCTGGCGAAGCTCCGCGCGGACGTCGGCATGGTGTTCCAGTCGTTCAACCTGTTCCAGCACAAGACCGTCCTGCAGAACCTGACGCTCGGGCCGACGAAGGTCCGGGGCGCCTCCCGTGAGGAGGCCGAGCGGACCGCGCGCGAACTGCTCGACCGCGTCGGGATCGGCGAGCAGGCCGGCAAGCTCCCCGCGCAGCTGTCCGGCGGGCAGCAGCAGCGCGCCGCGATCGCCCGCGCGCTCGCGATGCGGCCGAAGGCGATGCTGTTCGACGAGCCGACCTCCGCGCTCGACCCCGAGATGGTCGGCGAGGTCCTGGACGTCATGACGGGCCTGGCCCGCGACGGCATGACGATGGTCGTCGTCACCCACGAGATGGGGTTCGCCCGCAAGGTCGCCGACCGCGTCGTGTTCATGGCGGACGGCGAGGTCGTCGAGTCCGGGAAGCCGTCCGAGTTCTTCGACTCCCCCGCCAGCGACCGGGCCAGGGACTTCCTGGCCAAGGTCCTCAGCCACTAGCGACACCATTCCGGCGCGCTCCCGCGCGCCTCCGAGAAAGGTTCACGATCATGGTGCGTTTCCCTGCGGGGATGCGGCGGGCGGCGGTGGCCGCGGTCGCCGCGCTGACGCTGACGGGCCTCGCGGCCTGCGGCGACTCCTCCGACCCGGCCGTCCCGGGCTCCGGCGGCGGCAAGACCGACGACCTGCTGGCGTCCGCGCCGGTCGCCGAGAACATCCCGGCCGGCTCCACGATGGCGAAGATCAAGGAGCGCGGGGAGCTGCTGGTCGGCGGTTCGCTCGACGCGCCGCTGCTGTCCCAGCAGAACCCGGTCAGCGGCCAGGTCGAGGGCCTGGACGCCGACTTCGGGAAGCTGCTCGCGAAGTACATCATCGGCGAGCCCAAGGTGAAGATCGTCAACTCGGCGTCGGAGACCCGCGAGGCGCTGATCTCCAACGGCACCGTCGACGTGGTCCTGCAGACCTACAGCATCACGCCCGAGCGCGCCGAGAAGGTCGCGTTCGCGGGCCCGTACTACAGCTCCGGCCTCGTCATCGCCACCAAGGCGGACGAGACCGGCATCAAAACCCCGGCGGACCTGAACGGCAAGACGGTCATCGCGGGCGCGAACACCCCGGCGATCCCGGCGATCGAGAAGGCCGCACCGGACGCGAAGATCGTCACGTTCGGCAGCGACCCCGAGTGCGTCCAGGCGCTCAAGCAGGGCCGCGGCGTCGCCTACGTCCAGGACCAGGCCGTCCTGCTCGCCACCGCGAAGGAGGACACCTCGATCAAGATCCAGGGCGAGCCGTTCACCACCGACCCGTACGGGATCGGCCTGAAGCACGGCGACGAGCAGTTCAAGACGTTCGTCAACGACTGGCTGCGCGAGATCCAGAAGTCGGGCCTGTGGGCGAAGGTCTGGAAGAACTCGATCGGGACGGTCGTCGAGGGCGAGGCGCCCGAGCCGCCCGCGATCGGGTCCGTGCCCGGCTCCTGACCGCCCGCCCGCCGAGACCCCAGTGAAAAAGGCCCTGCCATGAACGTCATCACCGACCACCTCTCGGAGTTCGGCGACGGGCTGCTGCTGACCGTCGAGCTGACGCTGCTGGCGCTCGCCGGCGCGCTCGCCGCCGGGATCGTCGTGGCCGCGATGCGGGTCAGCCCGGTGCGCGTGCTGCGCGCCGCCGGAATGGCCTACGTCGAGACGCTGCAGAACATCCCGCTGCTGGTGTGGCTCGTCATCGCGGTGTTCGGGCTGCCGGAGATCGGCGTCATGGCCGGGCTGTTCACCAGCGCGGTCGTCGTGATCGCCCTCTACCAGGGGGCGTACATGGCCGAGGCGATCCGGTCGGGCATCAACGCGGTGCCCGCCGGGCAGGGCGAGGCCGCGCGGGCGCTCGGGCTGACGTTCGTCCAGTCGCTGCGGCTGGTCGTGCTGCCGCAGGCGCTGCGGACGGCGATCCAGCCGCTCGGCACCATCGCGATCATGACGCTGATGAACACGGCGATGGCGGCGGCGGTCGGCGTCGTGGAACTGACCGCCGCCGCGAACCGGGTCAACCTGGCCGAAGCCCAGCCGATCTACATCTTCGTGACCGCGGGCCTGCTCTACATGGCGCTGTCGGCCGTGTTCGGGCTGGTCACCGGGGCACTCGAACGGAAGCTGGCGATCCTGCGATGAGTTCCTCCCCCACCTCGCGCCTGCTGTTCGACGATCCGGGGCCGCGCGCCCGGCGCCGCATCCGGATCACCACCGCCGGGTCGCTGCTGATCGGTGCGGCCCTCGTCGCGCTGGCGCTGCGGCAGTTCGCCGAGAACGGGCAGCTCGCCGCCGAACGCTGGGAGCCGTTCGGGACGTGGCCGATGTGGCGGTACCTCCTCGACGGGCTGCTGTCCACGGCGAAGGCCGCCGCCGTCGCGATCGCCCTCGCCATGGCGGGCGGCGTCGTGCTGGCGCTCGGCCGGACGTCGCCGTCCCGGTGGCTGCGGTGGCCCGCGACCGCGTACGTCGAGGTCGTCCGGACGATCCCGGCGCTGCTGCTGGTGTACGTGGTGCTGTTCGCGCTGCCCCGGTACGGGGTGAACATGCCGCTGTTCTGGAAGCTCGTCGTGCCGCTGGCGGTGTCGAACGCGGCGGCGTTCGCGGAGATCTTCCGGGCCGGCATCCGGTCGGTGGAGCGGGGCCAGCTCGAGGCGGGCCTCGCGGTCGGGCTGACCCGCGGCCGCGCGATGCGGCTGATCGTCCTGCCGCAGGCGGCCCGCCGGGTGCTGCCGTCACTGGTCAGCCAGTCGGCGGGGCTGCTGAAGGACACCTCGCTCGGGTACGTCGTCAGCTACGCCGAGCTGCTCTACAGCGGCAAGGTCCTGGCGAACTACAACCACCTGCTCATCCAGACCTACCTGATCGTCGCGCTGATCTACCTGGTGGTGAACGCGACGCTGTCGAAGATCGCGCGGACGCTCGAGGCGCGGCAGCGGACCCGGCCGTCCCGCGCCGTCCGCGCGGCCGCGCCGGGCGCCCCCGTGGTGAAGACGAGCTGAGGAGATCGATGTACGAAGTGCTGGCGGAGGTCGTGCGGAACGGCTTCGCCGAGAGCCTCCACTACGGCAGCGTCGCCGGGATCGCCCCGGACGGCTCCCTCGCGCACATCCGCGGGAACCCGGAGGAGACCGTCCTGCCGCGCTCGACGACCAAGCCGTTCCAGGCGGCCGCGTGCCTGGCGGCGGGCGCGCCGCTGTCCGGCGAGCGGCTCGCGATCGCGGCGGGCAGCCACACCGGCGAGGACTTCCACCTGAAGACCGTCGAGGCGATCCTCGGCGACGCCGGGCTGGACGCCGGCGCGCTGCGGTGCCCGCCGTCCTGGCCGGAGGACGAGCCGACGAAGGCCGCGCTGATCCGCGCCGGGGAAGGCGAGTCACGCGAGCGGATGAACTGCTCGGGCAAGCACGCCGCGATGCTCGCCGCGTGCGCCGCGGCGGGCTGGCCGACCGGCACCTACCTCGACCCCGAGCACCCGCTGCAGCGGCTCGTGCGGCGGACGATGGCCGACTGCTCGGGCGAGGACCCGTCCCCCGTGGCGGTGGACGGCTGCGGCGCGCCCCTGTTCGGCCTCACCCTCACCGGCCTCGCGCGCGCCGCGGCGTCGCTCGTCCGCGCGCAGGACGGCCCGTGCCGCGCGGTCGCCGACGCCATGCGCGCCCACCCCGAGTACGTCGGCGGGACCGGGCACGTCAACACCGAGTTCATGCGGGCGCTGCCCGGCTCGGTCGCCAAGGGCGGCGCGGAGGGCGTGCTCGTCGCGGCCACCGCGCAGGGCCACGCCGTCGCGGTGAAGGTCATCGACGGCAGCCCCCGCGCCACCACCGCCGTGGCGCTGAGCGCGCTCGCCGCGCTCGGCGCCGACATCGCCCCGGCCGCCGCGCTGGGCACCGTCCCGGTCCTCGGCGGAGGCCGCCGGGTCGGGGAGATCCGCACCGTTTCGGAAGGAAGTCAGTGAGCCTCACCTACGAGATCTGCATCGACGGCGTCGCGGGCGCGGTGGCCGCCGAGAAGGCGGGCGCCGACCGCGTGGAGCTGTGCGCGGCCCTGTTCGAGGGAGGGCTGACCCCGACGCTCGGGACGGTCCGCGCCGCGCTCGCCGCGGTCTCGTCCATCCGCGTGCACGTCATCATCCGGCCGCGCGGCGGCGACTTCATCTTCGACGAGCACGAGGTCGCCGCGATGGAGCACGACGTGGCGCTCGTCCGGGAGGCGGGGGCGCACGGGGTCGTCATCGGCGCGCTGACGCCGGACGGCGAGGTCGACCGGCCGGTCGTGGAGCGGCTCATCGCCGCGGCGGGCGGGCTGCCGGTGACGTTCCACCGCGCGTTCGACATGGCCGCCGACCCGTTCGCCACCCTGGAGACGCTCGTCGAGCTCGGTGTCGACCGGGTACTGACGTCCGGGCAGGACGTCAGCGCGCTCGAGGGCGCGCCGCTGATCGCCGAGCTGGTGCGGCGGGCCGGGGACCGCATCGTCGTGATGCCGGGCGGCGGCATCACCGACCGCAACGCGGCCCGCGTCGTCGCGGCGACCGGCGCGCGCGAGGTGCACTTCGCGGCGCTGGCGGAGGAGCCGAGCCCGGCCGTGCACCGCAACCCGCACCCGTTCATGGGCGGTGAGCTGCGGCAGCCGGAGTACCGGCGGCTCGTGACCAGCGGCGCGGGGATCGGCGCGGTGATGCGCGCCGCGGAAACGCCCGTCCGGGGCTGATCCGCTCCCGCTCGTCCCGATTGCCGTGCCTTGGGCAATCTCTTGTCATGATCTTGACGAGTTCGCGATGGGCGGGACTTGCGGACGGGGCATGGATGCCTAGGACCATCGCCGTCGGCACCGGGAGCGGGCACAGATGCAGGTGAAGCTGGAGGCCGAGCTGGGGCGCGTCCCGATCGTGGACGTGCAGCCGGTGGTGGGGTGCGGCCGGTGGCCGGCCAAGGCGGTGGTGGGCGAGACGTTCGAGGTGTCGGCGACGGTGTTCCGCGAGGGGCACGAGATGCT
>NZ_JBHTJA010000107.1:0-22097 GCF_042675525.1 Actinomadura sediminis | reverse complement strand
CCGGGCGGCGGCTCCAGCAGCGCGGCCGCCGCGGCCAGCTCGGCGGCCTCGCGGCGGGCCGCGCGGTCGGCGGACGCGGCGGCCTCCACCAGCGGCCGCAGCCCCGCCGGGACGGCGGTCGGGTCCACGGCGGCGAACAGCACGACCGCCGCCCACCCGCGGACGTCGTCGGCCGGATCGGCGCCCGGCACGAGCCCGAAGTCGACGACGACCGGGGCGTCGTCCACCAGCAGCACCGTCCCGGGGTGCAGGTCGCCGTGCGCGAGGCCCGCGTCGTGGATCGCGGCGATCGCCTTGGCGAGGCCCAGCGCCGTGCGGTGCAGCGCCGCCCCCGCCAGCGGGCCCCGCTCCGCGACGGCGTCCGCGAGCGGGCGCCCCGGCACGAGCCGCGACACCACGTACCCGCCGCCGTCCGGCCCGTCGCCTGCGCCGTCCAGGTCACCAGCGGCTGCGCCGTCCAGGACGTCCACCACGTACGGGCTGCGCACCTCCCGCATCCGCGCGATGTCGGGCGCGGCGCCCGCGGGCAGCGCACGGATCGCCACGTCGCGGCCGTCCGGCCCGGTGGCGCGGTGGACGGCCCCGGCGGCGCCGCCCAGCGAGGTCAGCAGCCGGTACGGGCCGATGTGTTCGCCGATCATATGGTCGGCACCCTACCGACCCCCGGCCCCGCCGTCCGCGATCACGCGTACCCGGTGCGGCGGAGTTCGGTCTCCAGGGCGGCGAGGAACGCGTCGACCTCCGCCTTCACGTACGTCTCGCGGAGGCGCCGCAGCGTGAACGTCCGGGCGCGGACGTCGTCCGCGCCGATCACCTCGGCGAGGGCGCGGCGGTCGCCGGTCAGCCAGCCGAGGGCGCGCGCGACGAACTCGTCCACCTCGGCGGGGTCGTAGCCCTCCTTGAACCGGACGCGGGTGAACCGGGCGCCGTTCAGCAGCGCGACGACGCGCCGGACGTCCGCGAGCCGCCCCGGCATGACCGGCCGTTTCTGCAGCACCGCCTGCGCGTGCCTGCCGTACAGGCTCGCGGCCCGGTAGATCTCGGCGAGCCGCGGCCCGTTCGCCGGGATGCCGGTGCCGGTCCGCGCGTCGCGCGCGGCGCGCCCGGCGGCGGCCAGCGCCTTGTTCGCGTAGTTCGCGGCGTGCCCGTGCTCGATCCAGGACCCGCCCATGGCGTGGGCGCGCTCGGCGGCGACCAGTTCCCGCTTCGCCTCGGCCAGCGACACCTCGATCACCGACACCGTCAGCGCGAACCCGGACCGCTCGAACGCGGCGCGGCCCGCGACGACCTGGTCGGCGGGGCGCGGCGGCGCCGGCCGCGGCGCCGGTTCGGGCTTCGGCTCCGGCTTCGGCGCGGGCCGCAGGTTGAGGCGGGGCGCGATCGAGCCCGGGTTCGCGAACCGGGCGGCGAGCTCCTGCGCGTCCGGACGGTCCGCGGGGTCGCGGGCCAGCGCGTCCTGCAAGACCTCCTTCAGGTCGGGTTCGATGCCCGCGAGGTCCGGCCAGCCGGTCAGAACCCGGCGGACGAACGCGGCCGGGCTCGTCGCCTCGTACGCGCGGCGCCCCGTCGCGGCGAACGCGATCGTCGCGGCCCAGCCGAAGACGTCCGTGGGCGGGCCGGACGGGCGCCCCTCCAGCACCTCGGGCGACACGTACCCGGGCGTCCCCATCGGGCCCTGCGTCAGCCGCGTGGCGCCCGACAGGTACGCGATGCCGAAGTCGATCAGCACCGGGGAGCCCGCGACCAGCATCACGTTGCCGGGGTTGACGTCGCGGTGCACGCTGTCGGCGGCGTGCACCGCCGCGAGCGCCTCCGCCAGGCCCCCGGCGAGGCGGAGCAGCCCGTCCCGGGGCAGCGGCCCGCGGCCCTTGACGGTCTCCAGCAGCGAGGTGCCCTCGACGTACCGGGTGACGATGTACGGCTGGTCGGCGTCGAGGTCGTGGTCGATCAGCTCGACGACGTACCGGCTGTTGATCCGCCGCATCGCCTCGACCTCGCGGCGCAGCCGGTCGCGGGCCTGGAACTCCGCGGGCAGCGCCGCGTGCAGCATCTTGACGGCGACCATCCGGCCGTCGTCGGCGCGGGCGAGGAACACCTCCCCCATGCCGCCGCGCCCGAGCCGCTGCAGCGGCCGGTACGGGCCGATCGGGTCGAGCGGCCGGGACCGGACCGGCCCGCGCGCGGACGGCTGGCTGCCGCCGGACGCGCGCAGCCCGATCGAGTCGGGGCGCAGCGCGCGCAGCCGCCGCACCAGGTGCTCCGCCGGCGGCCGGGCGGCCGGGTCGGCGGCGAGCGCCTCCTCCAGCAGCGGCCGCAGCTCGGCCGGGACGTCGCCCAGGTCGTGGTCGCCGCGGATGATCCGCAGGCAGACGGCCGCGTCGTTCGGCGCGTCGTACAGGTCGCGGCCGGTCGCGGCGTACGCGACGGTCGCGGCCCACGCGAACACGTCGGCGGCCGGGCCCGCGTCGTGCCCCTCCAGCAGCTCCGGCGCCAGGTACCGCCACGTGCCGGCGCGGGCGCCCGTGCGGGTCAGGCGCGTGTCGTCCACGCCCTGCGAGATGCCGAAGTCGATGACGACCGGCTCGCCGCCCTCCAGCAGCACGTTCCCGGGCTTGATGTCGCGGTGCACGACGCCCGCGCGGTGGACGGCCTCCAGCGCCTCGGCCGTCCCCACCGCGATCCGCCACAGGGCCGCGCCGTTCGCGACGCGGCCCTCGCGGACGGCGTCCTGCAGCGAGCGGCCCTCGACGTACCGGGTGACGATGTACGGGACGCGGGCGTCCACGTCGAACTCGACGATCTCGGCGACGCGCGGGGTGGTGACCCGGCCCATCGTCTCGACCTCGCGGCGCAGCCGGGCCCGCGAGTCGCCCTGGTCGACCAGGTGCGGGTGCAGGATCTTGACGGCGTAGGTGCCGCCGCGCGGGTCGGTGGCGCGGAACACCTGCCCCATCCCGCCCGCGCCGATCAGCTCCAGCGGCCGGTACGGGCCGATCGCCGCGGGCAGCTCCCCGCCGGGACGCGCGGATTCCGGGAACGGCGGCGGACCGGCGGGCGGGCCGCCCGGGGGCGGGGGACCGGACGCCGGCGGGGGGCTCCAGGCTCCGTCAGATGAACGGGATCCCGGAGACGAGGTCGTGGACATCGCTGCGCAGGCTCTCCAGGTTCTGGCTCATTCCGTCCAGCGGTGTGGTGTCCGGGGGCTGCTGGCGGGACAGGCCGGCGAGCACGGCCGCGAAGATCCCGACGATCAGCGCGCCGGCGAGGGCGGCCTCGGCGCGCGGCATGAGCGCGCCCCAGACCCGGGCGAGCTGCCGCCGCGGCGCGCCGCTGCCCGGGGCCAGCGACATCAGCGCGATCACCAGCATCGCCGACCAGGCGATCGCCCGGGAGGCGGTCATGCCGGGATCCGCGAAGATCAGGACGGCGAGCAGGACGACGCCCGCGAGCACGCTGAGCGCCGACAGCAGCACGGTCATCGTGAGGGCGCCCGGCAGGTGCAGCGGCGTCCGGAACGCCGCCGCGACGGCGTCGCCCGAGCGCGGGCCGCGCCGCGTCCGCCGTCCCTCCATGCCCTTGGCGGCCTTGTCGGCGGCCCGCAGCACCAGCACCCCGCCGAGGGTGACGGCGACGGCGAGCAGCGGCGCGATGTTCGCGAACCCGAGCAGCGCGACCAGGACGAGGAAGCTGATGACCCGGTACCAGCCGTAGGGCTTGCGGGCCTCGCGCTCGTCGCGGGTCCGCTCGTCCCCGGCGGCTCGCGGATCGTGGCGCGGCGGCTGCTCGGGCGGCCGCCGCTGCAGCCCGCCGCGCGCCGGGTACGGCTCGGGGTACCGCTCCTGCGTCGGGTAGGGCCGCCCGTACGGGCCCTGCCCGCCGTACTGGTCGGGCGCGTACTGTTCGGGCGCGTACTGTTCGGGCGCGTACTGTTCGGGCGCGTACTGGTCGGACGTCCCGTACCCGCCGGGCGCGTACTCGGGCGGCGTGGGCGGCGGCGGTGCGGGCGGCGGCGCCGCCGGGGGCAGTTGCCCGACGAAGTCGCTGGGCTGGGCGTGGACGGGCGCCGGCGCGGGCATCGGCGGCGGCGTCGCCGTCCGCTCGGGCCCCTCCCCGGCCGGGGGCACGGTGAACGCGCCCGCCTGGTCCGGGTCGACGCCGGCCGCGGTCCCGGCGGCGGCGCCCGCGGCGCCCGCCGCTCCCGCCGCCGCGGCGCCGGGAAAGTGCCGGTCCACGCGCGTCTGGTCGGTGACGGTGGTGTCGAAGTGGAGCCGCCGGGTGAGCTGGACGAGGTCGACGGCCTTGGGCCGCTCGGACGGGTCGCGGGCGATCGCCGCGCGCAGCACCGGCAGGAGCGGCGCGGGCACGCCGTCCAGGTCCGGCCGGCCCGCCATGATCTTGTAGAAGATCGCCTCGAAGGTGCCGGAGCCGAACGGCGGCCGGCCGGTCGCGGCGAACGCGAGCGTGCCCGCCCAGGCGTGCACGTCCGACTGCGGGCCCGCCTCGTGCCCCTCGATGATCTCGGGGGCGAGGTAGCCGGGCGTGCCGATCACCATGCCGGTCGCGGTGAGCCGCGTCGCGTCGGCGGCCTGCGCGATGCCGAAGTCGATGACGACGGGCTCGCCGCCGTCCATCAGCATGACGTTCGCGGGCTTGAGGTCGCGGTGCACGATGCCCGCCCCGTGGATGGCCGACAGCGCGGACGCCAGCCCGACCGCGAGCCGCTGCAGGTCGGTCCCGGCGATGGGGCCGCTCTCCTCGACGACCTCCTCGAGGGTGCGTCCCGGCACGTACTGGGTGACGATGTACGGCTGCTCGGCGGTGACGTCGGCGTCGAGGATCTCGGCGACGTGGGGGCTGTGCACGCGCCGCATCGAGTCGACCTCGCGGGCCAGCCGGCGGCGCGCCGTGGCGTCTCCCGCCACCGCGGGCCGCAGCACCTTGATGGCCACGTTGCGCCCCTCGGGGTCGGCGCCGAGGTAGACGACGCCCATGCCCCCTTCCCCGAGGGTCTGGAGCACGCTGTAGTGGCCGATTCGGTCCCCGGACGTGACAGCTCCCCTCATCGTTTGCGAAAACCCTACCCTTCGCACGCTCCCCGAAAGGATGCCGACAGGAGGCCGCCGCCTCTCCTCCTGAGTTCGCTCACGTCCTCTTCGACGCCGCCGACCCCCGGTCGGGTTCCGGCTCGGACGACATCGCGCGTGCGGGGCGGGCGAGAGGGCGGGGATCGCGGGCCCGGCCCGGGGGCGGGCCCGGGGCGCGTCAGGACTCGCGGGCGGCCCGCCGGGCGCGGCGCTCCTCGCGGCGGGTCTCGAACTTGGTCGCGGCGGCGTCGAGCTGCTCCAGGAACTCGGCGAGCTCCTCGCGGGCCTTCTCGCCGTCGCCGGTCAGGTCGGTGCGGTCGAACACCCTCCACTTGCGCAGCACCGGGACGAGGACGTCGTCGTGGTGCAGGCGCAGGTCGTAGATGCCGGCGTTCGCGATGATCACGGACTTCTTCAGGAACCCCTCGATGCCGGTGCCGGGCATCTCGAACGCCTTGACGACGTCGGTGATCGCGCGCATCGTCTCGTTCGGGGCGATCTCCAGCGCGGCGCCCATCAGGTTCCGGTAGAAGATCATGTGCAGGTTCTCGTCGGCGGCGATGCGGGTCATCATCTGCTCGCAGACGGGGTCGCCGGACGCCCGGCCGGTGTTGCGGTGCGAGACGCGGGTGGCCAGCTCCTGGAACGACACGTACGCCGTGCCGTGCAGGAACGAGTCGCCGTGCGTCGCCGCGTACCCCTGCTCCATGTGGTGCATGCGCGCGCGCTCGAGGGCGACCGGGTCGACGGCCCGGGTGACGGTGAGGTAGTCGCGCAGGACGATGCCGTGCCGGTTCTCCTCGGCCGTCCACCGGTTGACCCAGGTCCCCCAGGCGCCCTCCTGGCCGAACACGGTCGCGATCGCGTTGTGGTAGCCGGGCAGGTTGTCCTCGGTGAGGAGGTTGACGATCAGCGACTCGCGGGCCTCGGAGGCCAGCTTGGACTGGTCGAGCGACCACTCCTCGCCGCCGAGCGGGCCGTCGAAGTCGCGGCCCTCGCTCCACGGCACGTACTGGTGCGGGAACCATTCCTTGGCCATCGACAGGTGACGGTCCAGCTCCTTCTCGACGACCTGCTCGAGCTCGAGCATGAGACCGTGCTGGAACTTCTTCTCGGGGCTCTCGGGCATGCGCTTCCTCGCTCCTAACTTACTGAACCGTAGGTTCGATGGTCGCGAGTCCGCGGTATCTCCGTCAAGTAACTCCGGGAACAATCAACCGCGCGCGACTTTTGTAGACCCGGACGAAACGCGAGTCCCGGCTTTGCTGCTCACGGCGCACAGGCCGCACGCGGAGGCGCTCACCGCGTGTCGGCGGCCTGCTTCCACATCCGCCCGGCCGCCGCGCGCAGCAGCGGGCGGGGCAGGATCCGCAGCGCGGGCATCACCGCCTTGTACTGGGCGCCGGGGACGCACAGCGCCCGTCCGGCCGCGACCGCCTCCAGCCCGGCGCGGGCCACGTCGTCGCGGCGCATCCACAGCAGGTTCGCGGACGACGCCTCGTCCGTCCGCGTGAACCCGGGGCACAGCGCCGTCACGTGCACGCCCTTCCCCGCGACCTCCGCGTGCAGGCTCTCCGAGAACGACGCCACGTACGCCTTCGTCGCACCGTACGTCGCGCTGCCCGGCGACGGCGCGAACCCGGCGACCGACGCGACGTTCAGCACCCCGCCGCGCCCGCGCTCCACCATTCCCGGCAGCGCGGCGCGCGTCAGCCGCACGAGCGCGGTCACGTTCAGCTCGATCTGCGCGAGCTGGTTCTCCAGCGGCTCCTCGGCGAACGCCCCGAACGCGCCGTACCCCGCGTTGTTCACGAGCAGCTCGACCGGCTCGTCCCGGAGCCGTCCCTCGACCGCGCCGCGGCGCTCCGGGTCGGTGAGGTCGGCCGCGAGGACCTCCACCCGCACCCGGTACCGCTCGACGAGCTCACGGGCCAGACCGTCCAGCAGGCCGGTCCGGCGCGCGACGAGCACGAGGTCGGCGCCCCGCTCGGCCAGGAGCCGCGCGAAGCTCTCCCCGATCCCGCTGGACGCGCCCGTCACGAGCGCCGTTCGGTACGCCTGCCGCATGGCCGCCGATGCTATCGGGCGATCTTCGCCCGCTCGGGGAACACGCGCGAAAAAGGACCGGTCCGTCTCTCTCCGCGCCGGGAACTCAGCGGCCGGTGAACTTCGCCTTGCCGGGGCCCTCCTCCATGAAGCTCTTCATGCCGTTCGCCTGGTCCTCGGTGGCGAACAGGGCGGAGAACCGGACGCGCTCGATCTCCAGGCCCGTGTCCAGGTCGGCCTCCAGGCCCTCGTCGATCGCCTGCTTGGCGGCGCGCAGCGCGAGCGCGGGGCCGCCGACGAACGTCGCCGCCCACTCGCGCGCCGCCCGGTAGACGTCCGCGTCCGGGACGACCCGGTCGGCGAGGCCGAGCGCGAGCGCCTCGTCCGCCTTCACGTGCCGCCCGGAGAAGATCAGGTCCTTGGCCTTGGCGGGGCCGATGAGGCGGGCGAGCCGCTGGGTGCCGCCCGCGCCGGGGATGATGCCGAGCCGGATCTCCGGCTGCCCCACCTTCGCGCCCTCGCCCAGCACCCGGAAGTCGGCGGTCAGCGCGACCTCCAGGCCGCCGCCGAGCGCGTACCCGGTGATCGCCGCGATGACCGGCTTGGGGATGCCCGCGAGGGCCTTGGTGAAGTTCTGCAGGAGGTGCGAGTGGCCGGCCGTCATCTCGGCGGCCGACATCGCGGCCATCTCCTTGATGTCCGCGCCCGCCGCGAACACCTTCTCCCCGCCGTAGAGGATCACCGCGGCGACCGTGCCGTCCTCGGACACCTGCCGGGCCGCGTCGACCAGCTCCCGCTGCATCGCGGCGTCCAGCGCGTTCATCTTCGGACGGTCCAGCCTGATCGTCGCGATCCCGTCCTCGATCTCGACCCGAACGAACTCGCCCACGAACGCCTCCATGATCCCGGCGGATTACGACCTCCCGAACCTAACAAGCCGCGCGGGACCGTCGGGCACCGCTGGTAACTTCGGTGTCCATGCTCGTCGGACACGCCACCTGGCACGGCGGTGCGCTGTGCCTGTGGGCCGAGCGCACCGGCCCGCACGAGCCGTCCGGCGACGTCCACCCGTTCGCCACCCGCGACTTCACCGGCACCTCCTACGAGCCGCTCGTCCGCGGCGCCGTCCGGGTCGAGCTCTCCCTCGCGCTGCCGACCGCCGGCGACCACCCGCTGCCGTCCGCCGAGCTGGGGCCCGAGCCGGTGGCCGGCGAGCCCGAGCTGCGGACGTGGCGTGTCCCGGCGCTCGTCCTGGAGCCGTTCCCGGCGATGGCGCTGCTCCAGTCCGCCGAGCACGCCGGCGACGTGGTCCCCGGCACCGACCTGCGGTTCCTGTGCCTGCTCGCCGAGGAGGCCGTGACCCTCGCCGGGCGCGGCCACGTGCTGCCCGCGCTGCTGCGCGAGGACGGCGACCTGGTGGCCCGCTGGCGTCCCGTCCTGGACGACCCGGCCCGGTTCCGCGCGCTCGTCCGGGCGATGCCCGCCGCGTGCCGCGCCGCCGACGGCGGCCGCCCCGCCGCGCACGTCCTGCGCGAGGCGCTGTCCGGGCTCGTCGACACGGCGGTCCGCGGCGTCGTCCCGCACCCCCTGCTGCCCGCCCGGCGCGGCAAGACCCCCGACCGGCTCCCGCTCGCCGAACGCTGGGTCGAGGCGCTCACCGGCCCGTCCCCCGAGGTCGCCCGCGAGCCCGGCGACGACCCCGGCGAGCTGATCGCCGAACTGGACGCGTGGGCCGCCGCCGCGCGCCGCCCGTCCGGGCCCCTGCGGGTGTGCTTCCGGCTCGCCGAGCCGGGCGCGGACGAGTACGAGACCGGCGAGGCGAAGGAACCGCGCGACGACGCGTGGCGGGTCGAGTTCGCCCTGCAGGGCACCGAGGACCCGAGCCTGTACGTCCCGGCGTCCCTCGTGTGGGCGGGCGAGGCCCCGACGATCGCGGACGCCGAGGAGACGCTGCTCACCGGCCTCGGCCGCGCCCTCCGCCTCTTCCCCGACCTCGCGCCCGCCCTCGACTCCCCGGTGCCGGACGAGCTGGTCCTCGACACCGCCGGCGCGTTCCGGTTCCTGCGGGAGGCCGCGCCGATGCTGGCCGCCGCGGGGTTCGGCGTCCTGCTGCCGCAGTGGGCGGGCAAGGCGAAGCTCGGGATGAGGCTCACCACCCGCACCGAGGACCCGGAGGCGTCGTCCGGCGCGGCGGCCCCGTCGGGCTTCGACCTCAAGGCCATGATCGACTTCCGCTGGGATCTGGCGATCGGCGACGAGAGCATCGACGAGGACGAACTCGAGGAGCTCGCGCGCCTGAAGACGCCGCTCGTCCGGCTGCGCGGCCAGTGGGTGGAGCTCGACCGGGAGCAGCTCGAGGCGGCGCTCGACTTCCTGCGGCAGCCCCGGCGGGGCCGGATGTCGGCCGCCGAGGCGATCCGCGCGATCGTCCACGCGGGCGACGACGCCCTCCCGCTCGTCGGCGTCGACGCCGACGGCGCCTTCGGCGACCTGCTGTCCGGCGAGGCCGACCGCCGCCTCGTCCCGATGCGGACACCGGAGGGGTTCAACGGGACTCTCCGGCCGTTCCAGGAACGCGGTCTGGCCTGGCTGAACTTCCTGAACGAGATCGGCCTCGGGGGGATCCTCGCCGACTCCATGGGACTCGGGAAGTGCATCGGCAAGGACGAGTTCGTCTTCGTCAACGGCGCCCTGATCAAGGCGAAGGACGTCTGGGCGCGTCACGCGTCGGCGAGCGAGCCGGACGCCGAGGGCGAATGGTCGGTGCCGGCCGAACCGCTGACCGTCAACTCCCTCGCCAAGGACGGGCGGGTCGTGCCCGCGCCGATCACGCGCCTCTACCGGCAGCACGTCCGGGAGAGGGTGCGGAAGATCTCCCTGGACGACGGGAGCGAGATCGTCGTCACCCGGCGGCATCGGCTCCTGGGGCTCGACGACTGGACCCGCGACGTCCGTCCGGGCGCCCGGGTATGCGTCCCGGCGCGGCTCGTGCACGAGGGCGCCCCGCTCGACCCGGATCTGACCGTGCTCCTCGCCTGGCAGATCGCCGAGGGGCGCGAGGACGCGCACTCCGGCACGGTCATCACCCTGGAGGACGCGCGTGTCCTCCACGACCTGCGTGCGCGGCTGCTCCGCCTCGCCGGGCGTCGCGGGATCCGCCTCGGCGCCCCGAAGATCAACCCCGGTGCCGGCGGAAGAGCCGGTTGCCTCCGCTGGAGCGGCATCGCCTACCGGCGCCTCCTCGAAGAGCACGGGTACCGCTGGGGAGGGGACTCCGCCCACAAGCGCATCCCGGACTCCGTCGTGTCGGCGGACGATGCCACCGTCCGCCTCTTCCTGCGCCATTACTTCGCGGCGGAGTCGTCGGTCGACCTCTCCGCAGGCGTCGTCGAGGTCTCGTCCGCCTCCGTCTACGTCATCCGGCAATTGAGCGCGATGCTGCGGCGATTCGGCGTCTGGCTCCGCGTCTCCACGGCGTGGAAGGGCGCGGCCGGCGGCACGGCCACCAAGCGCCCCTACCGGATCGGCGTGATCGGCGGGCCGAGCCTTCGGCGCTTCGCCGACCTCATCGGGATCGCCGGCGAGGGCGAGGCGTCCCGGCTGGAAACGATCTGCGCCCGTTCTCCCGACACCAGCGTCGAAGGCGTCCCGGGAAGCGACCTTCTTCAGCGGGCGCGTGAGACGACCGGGCTTCCGATGCGGCACTTCGGCATCAACACGGTCTACTTCCACGGAACGCGGGAACTTCCCAAGACGACCGCGCTGGAGGCCGTTCGCGGCCTGGACCGCATCCTCTCCGGGGAGGCCATGGCCGACCACGCCGGTCGCGCACCGAACCGGTGGGCGGCACGAACGCCCACCGCGTACGAGAACCTCGACGACGTCGCGCTGCGGCACGTCCGTGATCGTTTGAACGACCGCGCCACGCGCGAGGTCTTCTACGCCACCGTCGTCTCCGTGGAGGAGGTCGACTACGAGGGCCACGTCTACGACTTCGAGGTCGCCGACCACCACAACTACATCGCCGAAGGCATGGTCTGCCACAACACGGCGCAGACGCTGGCGCTACTGGCCGCCGAGCGCACGGCCGGGCGCCGTCCCGGCCCGACGCTGCTCATCGGACCGATGTCGCTGGTGGGGAACTGGGAGCGGGAGGCGGCGCGGTTCGCGCCGAAGCTGCGGGTGTACGTCCACCACGGGACGTCCCGGCACCGCGGCGACGACGTGGCGCGGGCGGCGGCCGAGGCCGACCTGGTGCTGACGACGTACGGGACGGCCGCGCGGGACGCCGAGGCGCTCGCGGCGGTCGAGTGGGAACGGGTCGTCTGCGACGAGGCGCAGGCGCTGAAGAACAGCGGCACCCGGCAGGCCAGGGCGGTGCGGAGCATCCCGGCGCGCCACCGGATCGCGCTCACCGGCACGCCGGTGGAGAACCACCTGACCGAACTGTGGTCGATCATGGAGTTCGCGAACCCGGGGCTGCTCGGGCCGCGCGCGGAGTTCCGGCGGCGGTTCGCGGTGCCGATCGAGAAGGACGGGGACGAGCGGGCGGCGGCCGCGCTGAAGCGGGCCACGCAGCCGTTCGTCCTGCGCCGCCTCAAGACCGACCGGTCGATCATCTCGGACCTGCCGGAGAAGCAGGAGATCAAGGTCTACTGCAACCTGACGGCCGAGCAGGCGTCGCTGTACCGGGCGACCGTGGACGACATGCTCGCGCAGATCGCCGAGGCCGACGAGAAGCAGCGGCGCGGGCTCGTCCTGGCGACGATGGCGAAGCTCAAGCAGGTCTGCAACCATCCGGCGCAGCTCCTCAAGGACGGCTCGCGGCTGCCGGGCCGGTCGGGGAAGCTGGAGCGGCTCGAGGAGATCTGCGCCGAGATCGTCGGGCAGGGCGAGAAGGCGCTGGTGTTCACCCAGTACGCCGAGTTCGGGTCGATGCTCCAGCCGTACCTGGCGGCGCACCTGGAGCGTCCCGTCCTGTGGCTGCACGGCGGGACGTCCAAGCAGGCGCGCGACGACCTGGTGCGGCACTTCCAGGACGACCCGGAACCGGCGGTCTTCCTGCTGTCGCTGAAGGCGGCCGGGACGGGCCTGACGCTGACGGCCGCGAACCACGTGGTGCACGTGGACCGCTGGTGGAACCCGGCCGTCGAGGACCAGGCCACCGACCGGGCGTTCCGCATCGGGCAGACCCGCAACGTGCAGGTCCGCAAGTTCATCTGCGCGGGGACGATGGAGGAGCGCGTCGACGAGATGATCGAGCGCAAGAAGGCCCTCGCGGAGTCGATCGTCGGCACCGGCGAGGACTGGCTGACCGAGCTGTCGGTCGCCGAGCTGCGGGACGTCCTGCGGCTCGACCCCGGGGCGGTGAGCGGCTGATGGACGTTCCGGGCGACGGGCTCCGGGCCCGCAACCGGCGCGGGTCGATCGGCGAGCGGTGGTGGTCGCGGCGGTTCATCGACCTCGTCGAGTCGTTCGCCGACCAGGGCCGGCTCGCGCGCGGGCGGACGTACGCGCGCAAGGGCAACGTGACGGACCTGCGGGTCGCGCCGTACGAGGTGACGGCGAGGGTGCACGGCTCGGCGCCCGAGCCGTACACGGTGGCGCTCGGCATCGAGGCGATCGACGCGGCCGGGTGGCGGGCGGCCGAGGCGGAGCTGGCGTCCCGCGCGGTGTTCCGGGCGCGGCTGCTCGCGGGTGAGATGCCCCCGGAGATCGAGTGGGTGTTCGCCGAGCTGGGGCTGGCGCTGTTCCCCGGGTCGGCGGCCGACCTGCACCTGATGTGCGACTGCCCCGACTGGGGCGACCCGTGCAAGCACGCGGCGGCCGTCCTCTACTTGCTGGCGGAGGCGTTCGACGACGACCCGTTCCTGATCCTGGAGTGGAACGGGCGCGGGCGGGACGCGCTGCTGGCGGCCCTCCGCCGGGGTTCGGCCACCGAACCGGACCCGTTCGAGATGGACGACGAGCCCCTGACGGCGGACGGTTTCTGGACGGCGCCGTCGGGGCTCGCGCGGCTCCGCGAGCGCCGCGCGGCCCCGCCCGTCCCGCCCGGGTTCGTGCTGCGGGTCGCGGCGCCGCCGCCGGTCAAGGTCCGGCGCCGCCCGCTCACGGACGTGCTGGCGCCCGCGTACGAGGCGCTCGCCGGGGACGAGTGAGCCGGGACGAGTGAGCCGGGGAAGGGTGAGCCGGGTCAGGCCCGCCGCAGCGCGCCCGCCTGCCCCGATTCCGGCACCTCCCAGAAGAGGGTGCCGTCGGGGCGCGGGGTGAGCTTCTGCAGGCCGGCCAAGTTGCACGTGGACGTGCGGGTGAGCAGGCGGCTCGAGTAGACCAGGATCTCGTCCTCGGCCGACAGCAGCGTGGCCATGGCCTCGCACGGGGACGCGCCCGCGCGGGAGACGGTGATCTTGACGGCCTCGGTGCCGACGGCGCCCGCGGTGAGCTCGAACCGCTTGCGGGGCGGGTCCGGCTCGTCCACCGTGGGCCGCCCGACGGTGCCCTCCCACGTCCCCCGGTACCGCTCGGGGATGTCGCCGTGCCGGGCCGGGACGAGCACCCCGGAGACGTCGCCGTCCCGCCAGCGGACCCGCTCCCCCTCGCGAGCGAGGGTGATCTCCGTGCGCTGCACGCACCCGGCGGGGAAGGACCGGGTCCTGCGGACGTCCAGGCCGACGGTGGACCCGCCGTAGAGCAGGCGTCCCTCGTACTCGCACATGAAGTCCTCGCCGACCGAGCGGAGCGTGACGACGGGGTCCCCGACCTCGCCCTGCGCGACGGTGAACCGCCGTATCCGGGACGTGGCGCTCGCGGTGCCGCCCTCCCAGGTGCCGAGCAGTTCGCGGGGGACGGCGCCGGGCTCGTCCGGCGCGGTCCCGCCGGTCGCGCTCTTGCCGGTGACCGTCCCGGACGGCGTGAGGTCGCCGGAGCGGCCGCCCGCCAGCGCGTCGCCGCCGCGGCCGTCGCCCTGCGCGAGGATGAACACCAGCGCCGTCACGACCACGGCGACCGCCGCCGCGGCGCTCGACCCGAGGTAGAGCGGCACCCGGGAGCGCGCCGGGGCGCCGGGACCGGTCCGCCCCGGCGGCGGGCCGGGGAACACGCCGGGCGGCGGACCGGGCGGCGGTGTGGTCGCCGGGCCGGAGAGGGCGGGCGGTGCGGCGAGGGTCGGGGCGATCGGGGCGCGGGGTTCGGCGCGGGGTTCGGCGTGGGGATCCTCGACGTCCAGGAGGCGGGCGGCGTGGCGGCCCAGGTCCGCGACGACGGCGGCCGGGAGCCAGGTGCCCGCGGGCGGGTCGCCGACGAGTTCGTCGAGCGCGGGCCGCGCGTCCGCCTCCTTGGCCAGGCAGCGCTCGATCAGGTCGCGGACGGGTCCGTCGACGCCGTCGAGGTCGGGCGCCTCGAACACGAGGCGGTACAGCCGGACGTCGGCGGCGCCGTCGAACGGGGGCCGCCCGGTCGCGGCGAACGCCAGCACCGCGCCGAGCGAGAAGACGTCGGACGCGGGGGTGAGCGGCGTGCCGCGCACCTGTTCGGGCGACATGAACCCCGGCGAGCCGACGAGCACGCCCGTCCGGGTGGCGACGTCGCCGTCGCCCGAGCGCGCGATGCCGAAGTCGATGAGCCGCGGCCCGTCGATCGTGACGAGCACGTTCGTCGGTTTCACGTCGCGGTGGATGAGGTCGTGGCCGTGGACGGCCCGCAGCGCACGCGCGAGCCCGTCCGCCAGGGCGCGGACGGACGCCTCGGGCAGCGGCCCGTGCGCGTCGACGACCTCCCGCAGGCTCGGCCCCGGCACGTAGGCCGTCGCGACCCAGGGCGCGCCGGACTCGGTGTCGGCGTCCAGGACGGCCGCGGTCCACTCGCCGCCGACCTTGCGGGCCGCGGCGACCTCGTGCCGGAACCGGCGCCGGAACTCGGGGTCGCGGGCCAGTTCCGGGTGGACGAGCTTCACCGCGACCATGCGCCCGCGCGCGGAGCGGCCGAGGAACACCCGTCCCATCCCGCCGGCGCCCAGCCGCGCGATCAGCCGGTACGCCCCCACATCGCGCGGGTCCTCGGGGCCAAGTGCCTCCACGGCGCACCCTTCTCGTCCGTCGATCATCTGCGGGCAGGATAGAGCGCGCCCGGCGCCGAGACGGACGCCGCGGGGCAGGTGCCGCGAAATCTCGATCTAGATCACTTTCGCCCCCTGTTTTCAGCGCCTCGCGCTGATCGTCCTGTGCCGCATCGGGGTGCGGGCGCCGCGCACGGACCGGGCGGGCGCCACCGCGGGCGTCAGCCGTAGTGGCGGCCCGTGCAGCCGATCTCGCCCGCGATCGTCGCGCAGACGCCGAGGAGGCCGACGACGTCGGCGTAGTCGTCCGTCGTCAGCTCGGTGGTGCGCGGGCCGGTGAGCCGGACGCCCGGGACGACCGCGCACGACTGCGCGATCGCCGTCGCGTTCCACTCGACGGCGAGGGTGTAGGGCGGGGGGACGGTGAGCTGCGGCCACCGTCCGTCCCGCAGGGAGCGCAGCGCGGTCTCGTAGATGAGTTCCTGCGCGCGCGCCGGGGGGATCAGCTCGGCGGCGTACCGGTCGAGGCCCCGCTTGACGGCGACGGTCGGGACGGCGCCGAGGACGTCCCGCGCCTCGGCGCACGCGGCCTCGTCTCCGGCGACGAGGCCGATCGGGACGCCGAGGGAGCCCGCGTACCCGGCCATCAGCCGGATCTCGCCCGCGATCTCCCCGTTGACGTAGAGGTTCTGGATCTCTCGGCCCATCCACGTGTGGTTGAGGACGCCGCGTTCCGCGCCGGCGCGCGCGTGGTACCCGACGTAGAGGGCGACATCGAAGGTGGAGTCGAGGCCTTCGCCCATGCGCATCGGCTTGTAGGGGCCCCGGACGAGCGTGCACCGCGCGTCGATGAGGTCGGCGCGCAGGTTCTTGCCGCTGGAGTGGGAGTCGGTGACGACGACGCTCTCGGCCCCCGCGTCGAACGCGGCGCGGACGGCGGCGTTGGCGTCGCCGGTCATCAGCTCGCGGCCGCGCTCGTAGCCGTGCCCGCCCGCGCGCATCTCCTCGGGGTCGGTGAGTCCCGAGACGCCCTCCATGTCGACCGATACGAAGACCTTCATGACCGTCATGGTGCCCCGGTGCGGCCGTCCGCGCACTCCGCTCTCGCACGACTGCGATGGAATGTAGTACTTCTGCTATCGTTCACAGCAGGAGCACGGCACATGATCCGAGTTCCACTATGGGAGGGTGACGGATGGACGAGCCGGTGGTGCGGGCCCGTGACCTGCGCATGACGTACGGACGCACGGAGGTGCTGCGCGGCGTCGACCTGGACGTCGCGGCGGGCGAGGTCGTGGCGCTGCTCGGGCCGAACGGGGCGGGCAAGACGACGACCGTGGAGATCCTCGAGGGGTTCCGGCTGCGCTCGTCCGGCGACGTCCGGGTGCTGGGCACCGACCCCGGGAGGGGCGGCAACGCGTGGCGGGCGCGGCTCGGGGTCGTCCTGCAGAACTGGCGGGACCACCCGCGCTGGCGCGCCCGGGAGCTGCTGGCGCACGTCGCGTCGCTGTACGAGCGGCCGCGCGACCCCGACGAGCTGCTGGCCGTCATGGGGCTGACCGAGCAGGCCGGGCAGACGGTCTCGCGGCTGTCGGGCGGGCAGCGGCGCCGGCTGGACGTCGCGCTCGGCATCGTCGGGCGCCCCGAGCTGCTGTTCCTGGACGAGCCGACGACCGGGTTCGACCCGCAGGCGCGCCGCGAGTTCCACGAGCTCGTCGAGCGGCTCGCGCGGGACGAGGGCATGGCGGTGCTGCTGACCACGCACGACCTCGCGGAGGCCGAGCGGCTCGCGGACCGGATCGCGATCCTGGTCGGCGGCGAGGTGAGGGCGTGCGGGACGCCGGCGAGCCTGGCGGCGACCGCGCGGGCGTCGTCGGAGGTCCGCTGGATCGAGGACGGCGCGCCCCGCGGCGAGCGGACGTCCGACCCGTCGCGGCTCGCGTTCGAGCTGCACCGCAGGTTCGGCGGGCCGGTGCCGGGGCTGGAGGTCCGGCGGGCGTCGCTGGAGGACACCTACCTCGGCCTGGTCGCCACCGGCCGGGGCGACCGGCGAGAGGTCATCGAGGAGAGCGGGAGGGCCGCGTGAACGTCCGGGTGGCGAAGATCGGGCTCCGCCGGGGGCGGGCCGAGTACATGCAGTTCCTGCGCAACCGGCAGGAGTTCGTCAGCTCGCTGGTCGGGACGGTCGGGGTCTACCTCGCGCTCGTCCTGTGGCAGGGCGGGCACGACGTGGAGGGCGCGGCCGGGGCGTCCCAGGCCGTGCTGATGACGGCCGGGTTCGTCGCGTTCGCCGTGTACTCGGCCGGGCTGCTGAGCCTCCCGATGTCGATCGCGGCGGACCGGGAGGAGGGGACGCTGCTGCGGATGCGGACGGTCCCCGACGGCGTCCCCGCGTACCTGATCGGGCGCGCGGTGTACGTCCTCGCGCAGATCGGCACGTACGTTGCGCTGATGCTCGCCGCGGGCGTCGCGTTCGCCGGGCTCGCCCTGCCCGCCTCCCCGGGCGACTGGCTGACGCTGGCGTGGGTGCTGGTCCTCGGCACCCTTTCGGTCGTCCCGCTGGGCGCCGCGCTCGGCGCGCTGCTGCCGGGCGCGCGCAACGCGGCGGGCATCCTGTCGCTGCCGATGATGGGCCTGATGCTCATCTCGGGCGTGATGTTCCCGGTGACGGCGATGCCCGAGCCCGTCCAGTGGGTCGCGCAGGCGTTCCCGCTGTACTGGCAGGGGCTCGGGCTGCGGTCGGTGTTCCTGCCGGACGCGATGCTGGCCGCCGAGATCGGCGGGAGCTGGCGGCTCGCGGAGGCGGCGGCCGTGCTGGGCGCCTGGTCGCTGGCCGGGCTGCTGCTCGCGCCCGTCCTGCTGCTGCGCGCGGCGCGCCGCGAGTCGGGGACGCGGCTGGCCCGCGCGCAGGAGAGGCGCGCCGCGCAGGGCGCGCTCTGAGGCCGGACTGCGGGAGACTGGGCCGGTGCCAGGGGACAAGGAGACCGTCTACAACCGGATCGCGGTGCTGCGCGCCGAACGGGGCGTGTCGCGCCGCGAGCTGGCGAAGGCGCTGGGCGTCCACTACCAGACGATCGGGTATCTGGAGCGCGGCGAGTACAGCCCGAGCCTGCACCTCGCGCTCCGGATCGCGGAGTTCTTCGAGGTGCCGGTGGAGGTCGTATTCTCGCTGGCGCCGTTCCCCAGGCTGGGGAGCGCAGGGTGAGAGGGACGAGAGTGCGCCGGTTGACGGAACGATGGGCGAGGACGCAGCAGAAGAGCCTCGAACAGGACGTCCTGCGCTCCTGGCACCGCACCCGGACCCGCCGCCGCGTCACCGCCGGGGCGGGCGCGCTCGGCCTCGCCATGCCGTGGGCCGGGACGGTCGTGTCGTGGCACCTGGCGCCCAGCGACACCGCGATGTACTGGACGATCGGCCTGTTCATCGGCTACATCCTGATCGTGGTACCGGTGTACGGCGCGCTGAACACCGCGACCCGCGGGACGACCTCCCTGGCCGAGGACCGGCTCGACGAGCGGCAGGTCGCCGACCGGCTCCGCGCCTACACGATCGCGCACCGGCTGATGCTCCTGCTGCTGGTCGTCCTCGTCGTCGCGGTGCTGGGCGTCGAGGGCGACCGCGACACGTTCATCCCGATGGCGGCGATCGTCACCGGCGTCGTGGCGCTGTTCAGCACGCACCTGGCGCTGCCCGTCCTCGTCGCCGGCTGGCGGCTGCCCGACCCGCCGCCCGACGACGAGGACGACCTCGGCGACCTTGCTGGCCTCGACGACCTCGACGAATCCGGCGGCGACGTCTAGCGCAGGTCGCCGTTCGTCATGCCGTGCGGCGCGGGCGGCAGCGCGACCAGCCCCGGCTCGGCCCGACCGGACAGCCGGGGATGGCTCGGCACGACGCGGACGCTGTAGCCGAACGCGCCGCTGCGGCCGAGCGGGATCTCCCCCGCGTACCGGAGGCGCCCGCCGTCGGCCTTCTCCGCGCCGCCCAGCTCCAGGTAGGACGGCTCGACGATGGTGTCGGACGCGTCGACCCGGCCGTAGGCGACCTCGACGGCGACGTCGCCGGGGTCGAGTCCCCCGAGGTCGACGACGACCCGGACCGGCAGCCGCGCGCCGACGTGCGGGCTGTGGTCCCCGCCGCCCTCGACGTGCTCGACGGTGACGCCCGGCCACGCCTGCGCGACCCGCCGCTTCCACGCGGCCAGCTCGCGGGCGCCCGCGTACCCGTCGGCGGCCATCGCGCGCGCCGATCCGGCGGCCGGGGTGTAGTACCGCTCGACGTAGTCGCGGACCATCCGGGTCGCGAGGACCTTCGGGCCGAGGGTCGCGATCGTGTGCTTGACCATCTCCAGCCAGCGGCGCGGCAGCCCGGCCGAGTCGCGGTCGTAGAACGTGACGGCGACGTGGTCCTCGATCAGCTCGTACAGCGCGGCGGCCTCCAGGTCGTCGCGCCGGTCCGGTGCGGCGAGGCCGTCGGCGGACGGGATCGACCAGCCGTTCTGCCCGTCGTACCACTCGTCCCACCAGCCGTCCAGCACCGACAGGTTCAGCCCGCCGTTCAGCGCCGCCTTCATCCCGGACGTCCCGCACGCCTCCAGCGGGCGCAGCGGGTTGTTCATCCACACGTCGCAGCCCTGCACGAGGAGGCGTCCGAGGTCCATGTCGTAGTCGGGCAGGAACACGATGCGGTGCCGGACGTCCTCGGCGTCGGCGAACCGGACGATCTCCTGGATGAGCCGTTTGCCGCCCTCGTCCGCGGGGTGCGCCTTCCCGGCGATGACGATCTGCACGGGCCGCCGCGGGTCCAGCAGGATGCGGCGGAGCCGCGCCGGGTCGCGCATCATCAGCGTGAGCCGCTTGTAGGACGGGACGCGCCGCGCGAACCCGATCGTGAGGACGTCGGGGTCGAGGGCGTCGTCGATCCAGGACGTCTCGGCCTCGCTCGCGCCGCGCTGCCGCCACGACTCGCGCAGCCGCCGCCGGGCGTCCAGGACCAGGCGGCGGCGCAGCACGCCCCGCACCCGCCACAGTTCGGTGCCGGGCCGGGACAGGATCTCCTCCCATCCGCTGCCGGTCTCCACGAGCGACGGGATCTCGCGGGCGGCGAGCTCCTGGATCTCGCGGGCCACCCAGGTGCCGGCGTGGACGCCGTTGGTGATCGACCCGATGGGCACCTCGGCGGTGTCGAACCCGCCCCACAGGCCGCCGAACATCTCCCGGCTGACCCGCCCGTGCAGCTCGCTGACGCCGTTGACGCGCTGCGCGAGCCGCATGCCCATGACGGCCATGTTGAAGACGGTCCGGTCACCGCCCGGGTAGTCCTCGGCGCCGAGCGCGAGGATCCGGTCGACGGGCACCGCGGGTTCCTCGTTGGCCCCGCCGAAGTACCGTCCGACCAGTTCCCGCGGGAACCGGTCGATGCCCGCCGGGACGGGCGTGTGCGTGGTGAACACGGTGCCCGCGCGGGCCGCCTCCAGGGCCTCGTCGAAGGCGAGGCCGCGCTCGGCGACCAGCTCCCGGATGCGTTCGAGGCCGAGGAACCCGGCGTGCCCCTCGTTCGTGTGGAAGACCTCGGGGGCCGCGTGCCCGGTGATGCGGCAGTACGCGCGGATGGCGCGGACCCCGCCGATGCCGAGCAGCATCTCCTGCAGCAGCCGGTGGTCGCCGCCGCCCCCGTACAGCCGGTCGGTGACGTCCCGGGCGGACGGCTCGTTCTCCTCGACGTCGGAGTCCAGCAGGAGCTGCGGGACGCGGCCGACGCGCGCGAGCCACACCTGCGCGTGCAGCGGCCCGCCCTTGGGCAGCCCGATGCGGACCCGCACCGGCGAGCCGTCCTTCTCCCGCAGCAGGGTGAGCGGCAGGCCGTTCGGGTCGATCGGCGGGTACCGCTCGAGCTGCCAGCCGTCCGGTGACAGCGACTGCGAGAAGTACCCGTGCCGGTACAGCAGGCCCACCCCGATGATCGGCACGCCGAGGTCGCTGGCGGTCTTGAGGTGGTCGCCCGCGAGGATGCCGAGGCCGCCGGAGTACTGCGGCAGCGCCGCGGTGATCCCGTACTCCGGCGAGAAGTAGGCGATGGACGACGGCACGCCGGGCCGCGACTGGTACCACCGGGGCGCCGTCAGGTACTCGCGCAGCTCCTCGGCGGCGTCCCGGAGCCGGCGCAGGAACCGGCGGTCCTCGGCGAGGCGGTCGAGCCGCTCCGGGGACACCTCGCCGAGCAGCCGTACGGGATCATGGTCGACGGCCTTCCACAGTGCGGGGTCCACGGCCCGGAACAGGTCGAGCGTCTCGTGGTGCCAGGACCAGCGCAGGTTGAGGACCAGCTCCTCGAGCTGCGTGAGCGGCTCGGGAAGGACGGTGCGGACGGTGAATCGTCGTATCGCCTTCACGGGTTCCTCCAGGAGATGACCGAACACCCCGGGTGCGCACGGTTCCTCAACGAACGGCTCCGTTTCTGGTTCTTCCGGTCTCGGGACGAAACCCGGCCATGACCCAGCGTAGTCATCGGGTTCCACGGCGCGGACGTCACCCGTCGTCACGGTATGCGCGCGTCCGGCCATGGCGCGACCAACGCGAGGAGACCATCCCCTAACCGGATCACGCCGTTCCTAACGGACACGTTGGGAGGTGGATCGCTTACCCAAAGTTATCCGAAGCTACAGGGCGGTAAGCCCTTGGTCGCGGGCATGGACGTTTCGTAGACCTCGCACGGGTAGGGGATGCAACATGCACGTCGAGTCCGGAACGTCCCATAAGACCGATTTTCCGAGGCTCGGTTCTCCGGGGATCGGCCGCATACCGATCGTGGACGTGGAGCCGGTGGTGGGGTGCGGCCGGTGGCCGGCCAAGGCGGTGGTGGGCGAGACGTTCGAGGTGTCGGCGACGGTGTTCCGCGAGGGGCACGAGATGCT
>NZ_JBHTJA010000106.1:0-22651 GCF_042675525.1 Actinomadura sediminis | reverse complement strand
CCCCGCCGCGATCACGCCGCCCGCCCGCCCCGCACCGCCCCGGGCGCTGCCCCGCCCCGCGCCCGCGCCCTCGCCGTCGCCGCGCGAGGAGGTCGTCCACCACACCGTCCAGCGCGCCTCCGACGAACGGCCCGAGCGCCGCGACCCGCTGAGCACCTCACTGGTGCTGGTCGTCATCGCGGTCGTCGTCAGCGCCGGGACGGCCATCGCCTTCGCCCGCTGACCACCGGCACCCGGCCGGCCGGCGCCCGCCCCGCCGCGCCCGCCCTCCCACCGGCCGCGGCGAACCCGGGCCCGTGATGGGACGGGCCCCACGCCCGTCCCATCACGGACCGTCACGGCTTGCGGCCCACCCCGCCGTACACCAGGAACCGCTCCGGACGATCCACCCCGCCGTCCTCCGGACGCCACGACGGCACGTACACCAGCCCCGGCTCCAGAAGGTCCCACCCGTCGAAGAACCGCAGGATGTCCCCGCGCGACCGCGCCACCGCCGGGGACGTCGCCCGGTCGTACAGCTTCCCGATCGCCGCGGCCTTGCCCGGCTGCGCGTCGCGCGTCAGATGCGACAGCACCAGATGGCTGCCCGGCGCCGCCGCGTCCCGCAACGCCGCCACGATGCCGCCCGGCCCCTCCTCGTCCTTCACCAGATGCAACGCCGCCACCAGCAGAAAAGCCACCGGACGCGACAAATCCACCAGCTCCGGCAGCCGCGGGTCACCCAAGATCCCCTCCGGCCGCCGCATGTCCGCCTGGATCACCGCCGCCCGGTCGTTGCCCTCCAGAATCGTGCGGCTGTGCGCCACCGCGACATCGTCGTTGTCCACGTACACCACCCGGGCGTCCGGGTTCACCGCCTGCGCGACCTCGTGCACGTTGCCCTGCGTCGGAATGCCCGACCCGATATCGACGAACTGCTCCACCCCCGCCTCGGCCACCGCGCGGACCGCCCGCCGCAAGAACGCCCGGTTGGCGTGCGCCAGCTCCCGCGCCCGCGGCTCCACCCGCAGCAGCCCCGTCGCCAGGTCACGATCCGACGCGAAATTGTGCTCTCCACCGAGCAAGAAGTCGTACACCCGTGCAACGCTTGGTCTCCGACCGTCGACTTCGGGTGGAATCCACTCGGGGTCCATGCACGTCTCCCTTGTCCATGGAGGGGCAGCGGCCGCGGACGACCCTCAGCGTAACGCGGCACCGCCCGCACCACCCCGTACACGGGACCTGTGAACACCGATGGCCAAGCACCCCGCGACACGGCCGGATCCGGCGCCCTGCCCCCCGCCACCCTCGACCCCGCCACCGTCCTGCTCGACACGCGCGGCACCGTCACCGGCTGGAGCGACGGCGCCGCCCGCATGTTCGGCCGCACCGCCGCCGACGCCGTGGGCACCGACCTGCCCGGACTCCTCGGCGCCCCAGCCGCCGCGCCCCTCGCCGACGCCCTCGCCCACGCCGCGTCCGGCCGCCCCTGGACCGGAACGCTCCCGCCGATCCCCGGCGCACCCGACGGGCTCCGCGCCACCTGCCAGCCCCTCACGGCCGAATCCGGCCGCACCCTCATCGCGCTCACCGCCGCACCCCCCTGGGCGGGCGGCCTGGAACTGCTCAACGAAGCCGGACGCCGCATCGGCTCCACCCTCGACCTCACCCTGACCGCCCGCGAGATCGTCGCCGTCACCGTCCCCCGCTTCGCCGACGCCGGCGCCATCTACGTGCTCGAACGCCACCTCGCCGACGACCTCGCCGACGACGACCTCCCCGGCGACACCACGGCCGCCCCCGCCGACCGCGGCGACGGCTCCGCCGTCGTCCGCCGCCTCGCCATCGCGTTCGCCGGCGACGACCCCCGCGACTGGACCACCGCGTTCCCCGCCGGCGAAGTCATCGTGTACCCGGCGGCCACCCCCTACGCCCGCTGCGTCGCCACCGGCCGCACCGTCGAATTCGGCGCCGAAGACGCCCTGGACACCATCACCGCCCGCACCGGCCGCCCCGTCGACGGCGTCCTCGACCACGTGTCACTGCTGGCCGTCCCCCTCACCGCCCGCGGCCGCACCCTCGGCTTCGCGGTCTTCAGCCGCAAACGCGGCCGCGCCCCCTTCGGCCCCGCCGACACCGCCCTCGCCGCCGAACTCGCCGCCCGCGCCGCCACCGGCATCGACAACGCCTGCCTGTACCGGCGCGAGCACCGCACCGCCACCGCCCTGCAGGCCGGACTGCTGCCCACCCGCGTCACCGTCCCGCCCGGCCTGCGGATCGCGCACCGCTACCGCCCCGCCCGCGCCGCGGTCGGCGGCGACTGGTACGACGTGGTTCCCCTCCCGGACGAACGCGTCGCGATCGTCATCGGCGACTCCGTCGGGCACGGCGTCACCGCCGCCGCGGCCATGGGACAACTGCGGGTCGCCGCGCACACCCTCGTCAGCTGCGAACTGCCGCCCGCCGAGGTACTGACCCGCCTCGACGCCATCGCCCAGGACCTGGACGCCGCCCAGTTCGCCACCTGCCTGTGCCTGGTCTGCGACCCCGCGACACTGCGCTGCGAACTGGCGTGCGCCGGGCACCCGCCGCCGCTGCTCGCCCTGCCCGACGGCACCGCCCGGCACTTCGCCGTCGCCGACGGCCTGCCCCTCGGCGTCGCCGACCCCGCCCACCCCGCCGAATACGAGCAGGTCACCGCCACCCTCCCGGCCGACGGCGTCCTGGCCTTCTACACCGACGGCCTCGTGGAGAGCCGCACCCGCAACATCGAAGAGGGCATCGCACGGCTCGCGTCCGCGCTGACCGCCTCGCACACCCCCGGCGCCACCCTGGACGACACCGCCGACGGCATCCTGGCCCTGCTGGCCGACCAGCAGGGCCACGACGACATCGCGCTGCTCCTCGTCGGCCCCGACCCCGGCGGGCCCCGCGCCGCGCCCCCACCGCCCGCCGCACCCGGCCGGTCACCCGTACCCGGTCACAGCCCCGGAATCTGATGGTTGCGGAACGCGTCCACGAACAACCGGTGATCGTCCCGCACCACCTCCGCGTACGCCGTCCCGAACCGCACCATGTCCTCCACGAACGCCGACTCGTCCGCCCCGATCACCGAACTGATCGCGTCCTCCACCTGGAACCCCACGAGCGTGTGGTCGGAATCGCTGTCGGACACACAATGGATCTTCGCCGTCGCACGGCCCAGATCGTCCAGCACCGACAGCATCTCCTCCGGCTCGGTCAGCCCGCCCCAGTCCAGATCCTCCTCGTACGGCGACAACTCCTGCACCACGAACCCCACCCCGTCGATCTCCGTGTACCCCAGCCACGGATCGGTGTTGGCCTGCAACGCCCGCCGCGACACCGCCGTCCGATGCCCGTGATGCTCGAAGTACTCACGGATCCGCGCGTCGTCCACCACCCGGCTCGGCGCCGCCACGTTCCCCTGCTTCATCGACAGGATCACATCGTTCTCCAGCGCCTGCGAACGCCCCTCCACCAGGATGTTGTACGCCGACAACCCCGCCGACCCGATCCCGAACCCCGACGCCCCCACGATGTCCTTCACCTCGTACGTCAGGCTCGCGAACCGCTTGTCCGCCGGGATCGTCTCCAGATACTCCCGGTAGGCCGCCTCCACCTTCGCCCGCTCGGCCTCGCCCAGCCGCCGCACCCCCGGCCGGTCCCGGAACCGCCGCTCATGCGCCTCCAGCACCGTCTTGCCCTCCAGCAAACCGATCCGCGTCGACGACAACGCCTCGACCAGCACACCCCGCACATACCCGTCGGTCGTATCGAGCGTCAGCGCGAAATCGTCCCCGCCGCCGCCCGCGAACCGCCGCACCTGATCCACGTACGCCCGCACGTACACCTCGATCAGCCGCCGGATGTCGGCATCGGAGATCGCCTTCTGCCACGCCAGCAGCGCCAGGCTCGCCACCAGCCGCTTCACGTCCCACGTGAAATGCCCGACGTACGCCTCATCGAAGTCGTTGACGTCGAACACGAACACGCCGTCGTCGTTCATATAGGTACCGAAGTTCTGCGCGTGCAGATCCCCCTGGATCCACACCCGCGCCGTCCGCTCGTCCGCCCACGGATCGTCGTCGTCGACGACATCGGCGTAGAACAGGCACGCGCTCCCCCGGTAGAACGCGAACGGATCGGACGCCATCTTCCGGAAACGGCGGCGGAACTCGGCGGGACTGCGCTCCATCAGATCCGAGAACGCGTCCACCAGGACGTCCACGATCTGCGCCTGCCGCTCCTTCGGATCCCGGCCGCGCAGGTCCTCGGTGATGCTCGCCATCAGGCTCTCTCCTCAGAAACTCGGGGCCCCCCGCCGCTGCCGGGGCATACCCGGTCATTGTGCCGGGTCCGCCCCCGCCCGGGCGGTGAACAACATGCCAACCCCCGGCTCGGAGCGCAGGAGGTCCAACGCGTATTGGGCGTGCCCGGGCACATATCCGTTCCCGATCAGCATCGTCACATCCGCCGCCAGCCCCTCCGCGCCGAGCGCCGCCGCCGGGAACGACGTCGCCATCGAGAAGAACACCACCGTCCCGCCCTGCGCCGTCGCCAGGACCGCACCGTGCTCACAACCCGGCACGTCCACGCACACCACCGTCACGTCCGCCGGGCCCCCGGCACCGCCCGCGACCGCCCGCGACACCGCCACCGGATCACGCGCGTCCGCCAGCACCACGGCGTCCGCCAGCCCGGACGCCTCCAACCGCGCCGCCTCCTCCGCCGACGGCACCAGCCCCACGACCCGCGACGCCCCCGCCCGGCGCGCCGCCGCCAGCGACAGGCACCCGCTCTTGCCCGCCGCCCCCAGCACCGCCACCACCGGCGCCGCCCCGGACACCGCCCGCGACTCCACGACACGACGGGTCAGCGCCGGCGCCCCGCACACGTCCATCACCGACAGCGCGAGCGGAACCGGCACATCGTCCGGCAGCACCGCCGCGATCGAACGCGCGAACAGGATCGCGTGCCCCCGCGCGGGCACCTGCTCGGAACGCCCGTCCCATCCGGCGAGCCCGTCCGACACCGCCAGCGGGGTCAGCGTGAGCGACACCAGCGTCGCGACGCGGTCGCCCGGCTTCAACCCCAGCGGCGACTCCGGCCCCGCCTCCTCCACGACACCGACGAGCATCCCGCCCGACCCGGTGACGGGATTGTGCATCTTGCCGCGCTCGCCGATGATCCGCAGCACCTCGGCACGGACCGCGTCCGGGTCCCCGCCGTGCGCCGTGTGCAGCTGCCGGAAGGACGCCGCGTCCAGGTTGAGCCGCTCGACCGCGACCCGCACCTCGTCCGCCCGGATCCGCGGATCGGCGTCCAGCCGGTGCGCCGCCTGCGGCAGCACCCCCGCCGGCTCCAGCACCCGGTGCAGCCCGATCGCCGTCCCCTCGGTCATTGCGCCTCCCCTTCCGTCACCGACAGCCCATGGAAGATATACCGGGCACCCCTGGTTTGATCGAAATTCTTCCCGTAACGTCGGCTCCACACAAGATTTTTATGCGATCACGTGAGGCGAGGAGGGGTCGACGATGACCACTGCCCTGCACCCGCACACCGGCAGCGGAACCCGCAACGCGCAAACCGCGCAGCAGGCACCCGGACGGCCGGCGGACCAGCCCTACCGGTACCGGCGCCACCCCCTGGAAGAACCCGACTGGCGACGCCTCCCCGGCTGGCGCGACGTCACCACGGCGGAATGGGAGTCGGCCCAGTGGCAGCGCGCCCACTGCGTCAAGAACCTCCGCCAGCTCCGCACCGTCATGGGCGACCTGCTCGACGACTCCTTCTACGCGGACCTCGAGCGCGACCAGGCCGAACGCGCCACCATGTCGATGCTGCTGCCCCCGCAGATGCTCAACACCATGGACGTCTCGTCCACCGCCGCGTTCCACGCCGACCCCGTCCGCCGCTACATGCTCCCGGTGTTCTCCGACCGCCGCACCGACTGGCCGTCCCACCCGCACGCCACCCGCGACTCCCTGCACGAAGCCGAGATGTGGGCCGTCGAGGGCCTCACCCACCGCTACCCCACCAAAGTCCTCGCCGAACTGCTCCCCACCTGCCCCCAGTACTGCGGCCACTGCACCCGCATGGACCTCGTCGGCAACTCCACCCCCAACGTCGACAAGCACAAGTTCACGATCCGCCCCCCGGACCGGCACGAGGCCATGCTCGACTACCTGCGCCGCACCCCCGGCGTCCGCGACGTGGTCGTCTCCGGCGGCGACGTCGCCAACCTGCCCTGGCCCCGGCTGGAGTCCTTCGTCGGCGCCCTGCTCGACATCGACAACATCCGCGACATCCGCCTCGCCAGCAAGGCGCTGATGGGACTCCCCCAGCACTGGCTGCAAGACGAGGTCCGCGCCGGTATGGAACGGCTGGCGACCAAAGCCCGCGAACGCGGCGTGCACATCGCGATCCACACCCACGTCAACGCCGCCCGGTCGGTGACGCCGCTCGTCGCGCGCGCCGCCCGCGCCATGCTCGACACCGGCATCCGCGACGTCCGCAACCAGGGCGTCCTGCTGCGCGGCGTCAACGACTCCCCCGACGCGCTGCTCGACCTGTCCTTCGCCCTGCTCGACGAGGCCGGGATCATGCCGTACTACCTGTACATGTGCGACATGATCCCGGGCAGCGAACACTGGCGGCTCGCGGTCTGGGAGGCGCAGGAACTGCAGCACGCGATCATGGGCTACCTGCCCGGATTCGCGACGCCCCGGATCGTCTGCGACGTCCCCTACGTCGGCAAGCGGTGGGTGCACCAGCTCGCCGACTACGACCGCGAGCGCGGCATCTCCTACTGGACCAAGAACTACCGGACCGGCCTCGAAGCCTCCGACCCCGACGCCCTGACCAGGCGATACGAGTATCACGACCCGATCTATACCCTGCCGGAATCGGGGCGCCGGTGGTGGCGAGAGCAAAGCGTGGTGTAGAAGATTAATTCTTCGAACCGCGCGCCTTTACATTGTAGATCACCTAAGGGTCCGCCGGTCGGGGCGGCAGGTCGGGTCCGCGGCGGGCAGAACGCCGGTGGCCAGGTAGGCGTTGACCTCGGCGTCCACACAGGCGTTGCCGTACTCGCCGTAGATCCCGTGCGCGGTCACGCCGCGCAGGGTCAGCAGGCGCGACCCGGTCAGCGCCCGGTGCATGGCCACGCTCCCCCGGTAGGTGGTCGCGGTGTCGCCGGTGGCGGACACGATCAGCGCCGGGGCCGAATTGGCGACGCGGGTCGGGTGCTCCCGCGGCCGGACCGGCCAGAACGCACAGGGCCAGACGTTGCGCTTCAGCGGACCGAAAAGGGGATGCCGCGCACGGCTCCGCTGGACATCGTCCCAGTACACATCGGGGTCCCAGGGCGCGGCCCGATCGCCGCACGCGATCGCGGCGGCCGGACCGGCCAGCGGGGAGCCGGCCTCGGTCAGGACGAACGCGAGAAGGCCGTCGAGTTCGGGACCGGGATCGGCCGGGCGGCCGTGCGCGGCCTCGTTCAGCGTCCGGACGGTGGCGGCGAACTCCGCGCGGCCCGCGGGGCGGTCGTCGCCCGGGCCGACGGAGAGGATGTACGGCACCGCCTGGCCGTCCACCTCGTACCGTCCGACGCGCAGCGGCCTCTCCTCCGCGGCCGCGGCGATCGCGTTCACGGTGTCGAGCACCCGGGCGGGGGTGGCGCCGAGACCATGGACGCCGTGGCGTTCGGCGGCCCACACCGCCCAGCCGCGCAGCGCACGATCCGCCTCGTCTTCGGTACCGCGCATCGCCCTGGGACCCCACGCGTCCGGGTCGCCCGCGCTGTCCAGCACGACGCGGTCGGTGCGCCCGGGGAACATCTGCGTGTAGACCGCGCCCAGGTAGGCGCCGTAGGAGTAGCCGAGAAACGAGATCCTGCGCTCCCCCAGGGCACGGCGCACGAGATCGATGTCGCGGGCGGTGTCGCGCGTATTGGCGTACGGGAGCACGTCGGCGTGGCGCCGGGCGCAGCGCTCGGCCAGGTCGCGCTGCACCGCCGCCTGGTGGTCGAACCGGGCACGGGTCGGACCGGCCGAGCGCAGCCACATGCCGATGGGCCATCCGCAGTCCAGCGGCGCGCTGCGCCCTACGAAACGCGGGTCCAGGCCGACGATGTCGTACCGGGCGGCGACGCCCCTCATGGCCGCGCGCGCCTCCAGGGGCATCCCCAGCGTGGGCTCGCCGGGGCCGCCGCTGTTGAGGACCAGGGTGCCGATACGGCCCTCACGGTCGGTCGCGGGAAGACGCGACAGCGCGAGGTCGATGGTGCGGCCGCCGGGCCCGGAGTGGTCGAGCGGCACGGCGAGCGTCGCGCACCGTGCGCCCGCCCGGTCGAGCTCCCGGCCGACGGCGTCACCGGGGCCCCGCGCGCAGGGCCCCCAGTCGAGCGATGAGCGCGGGGCGCCGCCTCCGGCGAGGGCCGGGGGCGTCACGGCGCCGGAGAGCGCGATCAGGGCGAGGGCGGGCACCAGCCGTCTGCGGATCCGCGCGGATATCGGTTTCATGGCCGGGGACGCTAATCCGGCCCGGCTCCCGGCACGATACGGCCGGCCGCAGGCGTGCCGGTACAGCCCGCTGTAGTGCCCCGACCGGATCGGCGGCGAATAATGACCCCGAACCCCTGCCGCGAGGAGGAGCGTATGCGCCACCGTGCACTCTCCGGCTCGGCGTACCTGCTGGCCACACTGGCCACCTCCGCGGCCACGGTCGGCGCGGCGCCGGTGCTGCTCGTGCCCTCGGCGGCGCGCGGCTGGGCGGACCGGCACCGCCGGCGGGCGGCCCGGCTGCTCGGCGTTCCGGCGGACGGGCGGGTGCCGGGGCGGCGGGTGCCGACCTGGGCGCTCGCGCACGCCGCCGTCGGGTTCCCGCTCGGGCTCGCCGCCCTCGTGTGCCTGGGCAACATCCTGGTCGCCGCGGTGGCGATGACCTCGTGGTGGGCCTTCCCCGCAGCCGAGCGCCCCACCCTCTTCTCGTTCTTCGACGTCCACGTCGGCGACTGGCCGACGGCCCTGGCCGGCGGGGCCGTCCAGCTCGCCGTCCTCGGCGCGGCGGTCCGGTGGCCGCTCCCCGCGCTGGCGCGGCTCCACGCCAGGCTGAGCCTGGCGCTGCTCGCGCCGTCGGAGCGCGACCGGCTCACCGAGCGGGTCGACGTGCTGACCAGGAGCCGGGTCGGCGTGGTCGACGCCCACGGCGCCGAACTCCGCCGGATCGAACGCGACCTGCACGACGGGACGCAGGCGCGCCTGGTGACCATCGCCATGCAGCTCGGCATCGCCCGGGAGTCCCTCGCCGGCGACCCCGACACCGTCGCGGCGCTGCTCCGCCAGGCGCACGAGACGACGGAGGAGGCGATGGCCGAGCTCCGCGCGGTGCTCCAGACGATCTACCCGCCGATCCTCGCCGACCGCGGGCTCGGCGGGGCGCTGACGGCGCTGGCCGCCCGGTCGGGCGTGCCGGTCCGCATCGAGCTCACCGACCTGGGCTCGCTCCCGGCGGCCGTGGAGTCGGTGGCCTACTACGTGATCGCCGAGGCGCTGACGAACGTCACCAAGCACGCCGCCGCCGCACGGGCGGCCCTGCGGGTCCGGCGGGCCGGGGACGTGCTGGCCATCGAGGTCACCGACGACGGCAAGGGCGGCGCCGACGAGGCGCGCGGCACCGGGATCACCGGGATTCGCCGGCGGGTCGCCGCACTGGACGGCACCGTCCGCCTCGACAGCCCGCCGGGCGGCCCCACCACGCTCGCCGTCCGGCTGCCCAGCGCGATCGTCCGGGAGGCGCCGTGCGAGTCGTGATCGCCGAGGACAACGTCCTGCTGGCCGGCGGCCTGGAACTGCTGCTGGCGGCGAAGGGCTGCGAGGTCGCCGCGGTGGTCGGCGACGGCGAGGCGTTCCTCGGCGCCGTCGCCGACCACCGCCCCGACATCGCGATCGTCGACGTGCGGCTGCCGCCGTCGTTCCGCGACGAGGGGATCCACGCCGCGCTGCGGGCCCGGCGCGAGCACGGCGCGCTGCCGATCCTGGTGCTGTCGCAGTACGTCGAGCGCGAGTACGCGGGCGAGCTCCTCTCCGACGGCCGCGGAGGCATCGGCTACCTCCTCAAGGACCGCATCGGCCGGGTGGCGGAGTTCGTCGACGCGCTGCGCCGCGTCGCGGCCGGCGGCACCGCCATGGACCCCGAAGTGGTCGCCCAGCTCCTCACGCGCCGCGCCGGCGATCCCCTGGACGCCCTCACGGCCCGGGAGCGGGAGGCGCTCGCGCTCATGGCGCAGGGCCACGACAACGCCACCATCGGCGAGCGGATGCGCATCACCGACAACGCGGTGCACAAGCACATCGGCAACATCTTCGCCAAGCTCGGCCTGGCGCCCGACGATTCCGGCCACCGCCGCGTGCGGGCGGTGCTCGCCTATCTGGACGGCATGTCTCAGGCTGTTTGATCTCCGGGTTGGCATGAAGTCCGGCCGACGCCTTTACGTTGTAGATCACTAGATGGCGGCCTATCCTCGGCGGATGACCCGCGATCTCCCTGCCCGGTTCCCCGTCGGCGCGGCGGTGACGGTCGCCGACCTCGAGGACGACCCGCACCCGCACCTCGCCCGGCTGCGCGCCGCCGAGCCGGTGTCCTGGATCCCCGCGCTCGGCGGCTGGCTCGTCACCTCGCACGCCCTTGCCGTCCGGGTGATGCGGGACGCGGCCGCGTTCACCGTCGACGACCCGCGCTTCACCACCGCCCGGGTCGTCGGGCCCAGCATGCTGTCGCTGGACGGCCCCGCCCACGCCCGCCACCGCGACGCGTTCGCCCGCCCGTTCCGCCCCGCGCGGACCCGGCGGCGCTTCGCCGCGTTCGCCGATGCGGAGGCCGCCCGGCTCGCGGCCGCGCTCGCCCCGTCCGGACGCGCGGAGCTGCGCGGCGACCTGGCGGGACCGCTGGCCGTCGCGGTGGTCGCCGAGGCCCTCGGCCTGCCCGAGGTGGACGCCGCGACCGTCCAGTCCTGGTACGGGACGTTCGTCGACGCGGTGTCGGCGCTGACCGGCTCGCCGGAGGGCGGCGGCGCGGACGCGGCGCTGGAACGTTCCGGCGCCGCGTACGCGGCCCTGCGGGACGCGGTCGCGGAGGCGATCGCCCGCCCCGGCTCCCTTCCGGCCGAGGCCGCGCGCGGCGGCGGCGGACGGGACGGGCTGGACGCCGCGGAGGTCGTGGCGAACGCGGCCGTGCTGATGTTCGGCGGCATCGACACCACCGAGGGGCTGATCACCAACGCGGCGCTGCACCTGCTCTCCGAGCCCGCACGGGCGCGGGCCGTCCGGGACGACCGGGACCTGCTGCCCGCCGTGATCGAGGAGTCGCTGCGCACGGAACCGCCCGCCGCCGTCGTCGACCGCTACGCGGTCCGCGACGCCGACCTCGGCGGGGCGCCGGTGCGGGCGGGCGACCTGGTGCGGGTGTCGATCACCGCGGCCAACCGCGACCCGGCCGTGTTCGCCGATCCCGACCGCTTCGACCCGCACCGGCCCGACGTCGGCGAGCACCTGGCCTTCGCGCACGGCCCCCACTTCTGCTTCGGCGCGACCCTCGCCCGGATCGAGGCCCGCGCCGCCCTCACCGCCGTGCTCGACCGGTTGCCCGGCGTCCGGCTCGACCCGGCCGGTCCCGCGCGGCCGCGGGGGCTGGTGTTCCGCAAGCCGGACCGCCTCGACGTCCGCTGGGACGCGTCCGCGCAGGTGATCATGCCGCCGCGGCCGCCGGACGGCCCGTCCGGTATGACACCATCGGGCAGATGATCGTAGAACGCCGGGTCGAACTCCGCTTCGGGCACGAGAGCCGGGAGGCGGAGACCCACACGAACCTGTCCGCGATCCGCCAGGACGGCCGCTGCCTGTGGGCGGCGGGCGACGAGACGGCCACCGTCGAGCGCCTCACCGCCGTGACCGGGCCCGACGGCCGCGTCACCGGATACGACGGGCACGTCACCGTCCCGCTCGCCGACCTGGTCCCGCTGCCCGCCGGCCCGGACGAGGAGGCCGACATCGAGGGGCTGGGCCGCGCCGACGGGTGGCTGTGGGCGATCGGGTCGCACAGCCTCAAGCGCAAGAAGATCAAGCCGGGGCAGCCGGCGGCGAAGTCCCGCAAGCGGCTCGCGACGGTCGTCCGGGAGGACAACCGCTTCATCCTGGCGCGGATCCCGCTGGTCACGGGCGAGGACGGGCTGCCCCGCGCGGTGCGCGAGGACGGCGGCCGGACCGCCGCGGTGCTCGGCCTGAACGGCGACTCGATCACCGACCTGCTGGCGAAGGACCCGCATCTGGCTCCCTTCCTGCACCTGCCCGGCAAGGACAACGGCGTCGACATCGAGGGCGTCGCGGTGCACGGCGACCGGCTCTACGTCGGGCTGCGCGGGCCGGTGCTGCGCGGCTGGGCGGTGCTGGTGGAGATCCGCCCCGGCACCGACCCCGACGACCCGCGGCGGCTGCGGGCGCTGCCGGTGGACGGCGACGCCCCCTACCGCACCCATTTCCTCGACCTCGGCGGCCTCGGCATCCGCGACCTGTGCCCGCACGGCGACGACCTGCTGATCCTCACCGGCCCCAGCATGGACCTGGACGGCCCGGTGCGGGTGGTGCGGTGGCGCGGCGCGGCGACCGCCGACGCCCCGGAGATCGTCCACGCCGACGACCTGGAGGTGCTGGGCGACCTGCCGTACGGCGACGGCGACGACCACGCCGAGGGCCTCGCCGTCCTGGACGAGCCCGGCCCCGGCCTGCGCCTGCTCGTCGTCTACGACAGCCCCTCCCCCCGGCGCCTCACCGCCGCCGGCGGCGTGATCGCCGACATCGTCCGGCTGCCCTGACCCGCCTGCCAAGTAAGCGCTAGCTTTTGCCGTCTGCTTTCATGGTCGCGAGACCTGAACCGGCCGGAAGAGCGAGGGCGAGCATGATCGAGTGGTCCGACGAAGACCTGATGATCCGGGACGCGGTCCGCGACTGGATCGACGCGGAGGTCCGTCCCAACCTGGACGCGCTGGAGTCGGGCGAGCTCCCGCCGTACGACATCATCCGCGGCCTCTACAAGACGTTCGGCATGGACGAGCTGGCGCGCTCCTCGTTCAGGGCCCGGATGGAGAAGGAGCGCTCCGGCGCGTCCGGCCGGGCGGGCGGCGAGGCCGCCGACGACGCGGCCGACGACGCGGCCGACGACGACGCGGGCACGGGCCGCGGCGGCAACGCGGCGATGAGCATGCTGCCGATCATCGAGCTGTGCAAGGTCGCCCCCGGCCTGGTGTCGGCGATGGGCGTCGGCCTCGGCCTCGCCGCCGGGACGATCATGAAGCGCGGGACCGTCGAGCAGAAGGAGCGCTGGGCCCTCGACCTGCTCACCATGGAGAAGGTCGGGGCGTGGGCGATCACCGAGCCCAACTCCGGCTCCGACGCCTTCGGCGGCATGCAGGCCACCGCCCGCAAGGTCGGCGACGAGTACGTCCTCAACGGCAGCAAGACGTTCATCACCAACGGCCCCTACGCCGACACGATCGTCTTCTACTGCAAGCTCGACGAGGACGGCGTCGAACCCCGCGACCGCGAGATCCTCACGTTCGTCCTCGACACCGGCATGGACGGCCTGGAGCAGAGCAGGCCCCTGCGCAAGATGGGCCTGCACTCCTCCCCCACCGGCGAGCTGTTCCTCAACGACGTCCGCGCGGGCGCCGACCGGCTGCTGGCGTCCGGCAAGGGCGGCGGCAAGGAGTCGGCCAAGCAGAACTTCGTGACCGAGCGCGCCGGCGTCGCCGCGATGGCCCTCGGCGTCATCGAGGAATGCCTCAAGCTGTCGGTCGAGTACGCCAAGACCCGCGAACTGTGGGGCCAGCGGATCGGCGACTTCCAGCTCATCCAGCTCAAGCTCGCCAAGATGGAGGTCGCGCGCCTCAACGTGCAGAACCTCGTCTTCCGCCACATCGAGATGCAGCGCGCGGGCCGCGCGCCCACCCTCGCCGAGGCGTCCGCGATGAAGCTGTACGCGGCGCAGGCCGCCAGCGAGGTCGCCCAGGAGGCCGTCCAGCTGTTCGGCGGCAACGGCTACATGAGCGAGTACCGGGTCGAGCAGCTCGCGCGCGACGCCAAGTCGTTCCAGATCTACGCCGGTACCGACGAGATCCAGGTGACGCACATCGCCCGCGACCTGCTGTCGCGCTGACCGTCCCGGCCGGTCGCCGCCGAACCGACCGGTTCCGGGCGAACTTTCGGGCAATCCCCGCCGTCGAAAAGGTGGAGGGCGGGAGCGGGCGAGCGCCCGCCCTCCGGAGACCTTGTGTGGACAGCCGACGACGGGGACTGGATACTCACGAACATGGACGGTGGGCCCTCATACCCGGTGCGGGCGTCCGACGGAGAACGCGACCGGGTGCTGCGCGTGCTCGGCGACCGCGTGGCCGAGGGCCGCATCTCGCACGAGACGTTCGAGCGGCGCGTCGACATGGCCCTGCAGGCCCGCAGCCGCGCCGAACTGGACGAGATCGTCCACGACCTGCCGCCGCCCGGCCGGGTGGTCGGCCGCCTGACCGGGCTGGTGTCGTCGTTCTCGCAGGCGACCGCGCGCATCGAGGCGGCGTGGCGGGCGCCGCGGCTGCCCCGGTTCGCGCTGCCGTCCGCAGGCCCGTCGCGCATCGTGGTGGGGCGCGCCCCCGCCTGCCAGTTCGTACTGAGCGACCTGACCGTCTCGCGCTTCCACGCCGAGATCTACCGCAGCGGCGAAACCTGGACGATCGCGGACCTGGGGTCGATGAACGGCACCCGGGTGAACGGCTGGCGGCTGACCGGGCCGACGCGGGTGCGCCCCGGCGACGAGGTCGGCTTCGGCGACTCCAGCTTCATCGTCACCGCGACCTGACCCCGGCCGCCGCGGACCCCGATCTGGTTGGATGCCCTATGGCCGACCTCGACGACGCCCGCGCCTGGGCCGCCCGCTCGATCCGGATCCTGACCGACGACGCCGCGCGCGCCGAGCCCACCCCGCTGATCCCCTTCCCGCTGCCGGACGGCGGGGGCGTGCGCCTCCTGCTGAAGGACGAGTCCGCGCACCCGACCGGGACCCTCAAGCACCGGGCGGCGCGCGCGCTGTTCCGGCACGCGATCGCCTGCGGGCGGATCGTCGAGGGCACTCCGGTCGTGGAGGCCACCGGCGGCGGCGCGGCCGTCGCGCAGGCGTACACGGCACGGCTGCTCGGGCTGCCGTACACCGCGGTGATGCCGGGCGAACCGGACGCGCGCCGCGCGGCGCCCGTCCGGGAACTGGGCGGCGACGTCCGGTTCGCCACTCCCCCGCTCGCGATCTACGACGAGGCGCGGCGGCTCGCGGCCGACTCCGGCGGCTGCTTCCTCGACCAGTTCGGCTGGGCGGAGCGGGCGCTGGACCACCGCGGCGACGATCTGGCCGGCGAACTGTTCGCGCAGGCGGGACGGCCGGACTGGGTCGTGGCCGGGGCCGGTACGGGCGCGACGGCGGCGTCGCTGGGGCGGCACGTCCGCGAGCACGGGCTGCCGACGCGGCTCGCGGTGGTCGATCCGGAGAAACTCCGCGTACTTCCCGGGATGGGCGTCGGGCGCGGCGGACTACGCCACCGGGATGCCGTCCCGCATCGAGGGCATCGGCCGGCCCCGGATGGAGCCGGGCTTCCTGCCGTCCCTGATCGACCTGATGATCCCGGTCCCGGACGCGGGGAGCGTCGCGGCGGCGCGGGCGGTGCGGGCCGCGACCGGGCTGCCGGTGGGCGGCTCCACGGGCACGGCCCTGTGGGGCGCGCTGCACCTGGTGTCGCGGATGCGGGACGCGGGGGCGCGCGGCGACGTGGTCGCGATCATCGGCGACGCCGGCGACCGGCACCTGGCCACCTACCACGACGACGGATGGGCGGCCCGCAAGGGCCTGGATCCGGCGCCGCACGCGGCGGCGATCGACCGGTTCCTGGACGGCGGGCCGTGGGAGCCGCCCGCCTCGCGCGGGTGACGCGCGAGGCGGGCGGAGGGACGTTCCGGATCCGATAGATTCGGCGCTTTGGTCGGTCCTGAGCGGGCGGGCGCCTTGACAAAGTAAGGTCCGGTCGGAGCCGGATGCGACGAGGAGGAGGACAGCCGTGCAGATCGGGTTCGCGGTACCGGTGGCGGGGGCGTGGTCGACCCCGGCCAACCAGGTGCTGATCGCGCAGCGGGCCGAGGAGCTCGGCTACGACTCCCTGTGGACGCTGCAGCGCGTGGTCAACCCGGCCGGTTCCGCGGACCAGACGTACCGCAACGTCCCCGACCCGCTGATCACGCTCGCCTACCTCGCCGGGTACACCGCGCGGGTCCGGCTCGGCGTCGCCGTGGTCAACCTGCCGTTCTACTCCCCCGCCCTGCTCGCCAAGCAGGCGATCACGCTCGACCACGTCACCGGCGGGCGCCTCGACCTCGGTCTCGGCCTCGGCTGGATGCCCGAGGAGTTCGCCGCCGTCGGCGCGTCCATGGAGCGCCGCGGCGCCCGCGCCGAGGAGTTCATCGCGGCGCTGCGCGCCTTCTGGACGGGCGAGCCCGGAGAGGTCAGCGAGTACCACGGGGAGTTCTACGACGTCCCGCCGGTCACCATGGACCCGCGGCCGCTGCAGGACCCCGAGCCGCCGATCCTGCTGGGCGGCGCGTCGGAACCGGCGCTGCGCCGCGCCGGGCGGCTCGCCGCCGGCTGGGTCAGCTCCAGCCGCGCGAAGCTCACCGACATCGGACGCTCGATCGACATCGTCCGGGAGGCCGCCGAGAAGGCCGGGCGGGACGCCGCCGCGCTGCGGTTCGTCTGCCGCGGCGCGGTGCGGATCCGCGAGGAGGGCGACGACGCCTCCGACATCGGCGCCGGCGCCGACCGGCGGCCGCTGACCGGCACCTACGACCAGATCGTCGGCGACTTCGACGCGCTCGCCGAGCAGGGCGTCACCGAGCTGTTCCTCGACCTGAACTTCGACCCGCGGCTCACCGGCCCGGACGCCGACCCGTGGGACTCGATGTACATCGCCCGCGAGGCGCTCGAGGCGCTCGCCCCGCGCTGACCCGCGGGCCGCTCACGGCTCGCTGTCGGCCGCCGCGCCGTCGGGCCGCGGCGGCCGGCCCTCCCACGGGGTGCTGAGGACGACGGTGGTCCGGGTGGCGACGTTCGCCGCCGCCCGGATCCGCTGCAGCAGGTCCTCCAGCTCGTTCGGCGAGCCGACCCGCACCTTCAGGATGTAGCTCTCGTCCCCGGCCACCGAGTGGCACGCCTCGATCGCGGTGAGATGCGCCAGCCGCTCCGGCGCGTCGTCCGGCGCGGCCGGGTCGATCGGCTTGATCGACACGAACGCGGTCAGCGGCAGCCCGATCCGCGCGTGGTCGAGCCGCGCGGTGAACCCCTGGACGATGCCGCGCTTCTGCAGCCGCCGCACGCGCTGGTGCACGGCCGACACCGACAGGCCCGTCTCCTTGGCCAGGTCGGTGAAGCTCATCCGCCCGTCGTCGGCCAGCAGCGCCAGGATCCGGCGATCGATCTCCTCCACGAGGGAAATCTAGCGCGCCCGCGGGACCCCGCGAGCCGACACAGATCACAGATCGGCGCCATCCCGCGCGATCGCGCGACATTCCGGGCGGATCAGCGGCGGCCGGCGCGCAGCGCCCCGCAGGACCCGCGGACGACCAGCTCGGTCGGCAGCCGGACCGGCCCGCCCCGGCCGCGCCGGGCGGGCTCGCGCAGCAGCAGCTCGCACGCCCGGTACCCGATGTCGCGGCCGGGCCGGGCGACGGCGGTCAGCGGCGGGTCGCACAGCTCCGCCCACGGGACGTCGTCCACCATCGCGATCGACACGTCCGCGGGCACCCGCAGGTCCAGTTCCCGCGCGACCAGCACGGCCGCCTCGCCGAGCAGGTGCTCGGCGGCGACGACGGCGGTGACGTCGGCGCGGCGCTGCAGCAGCCCGGCGGCGGCCGCGTAGGCGGCGTCGCGGGCGGGGCGCGCCGCCACGACCAGGTCGTCCTCGGCGGGGACGCCGAGCCGCTCGAGCGTGTCGCGGAACGCGCGCTCCCGCACGCCCGGCTCGCCGCCGGGCGCGGCGGCGCCGAGGAACGCGATCCGCCGGTGCCCCAGGCCGACCAGGTACTCCGCCAGAGAGCGGACGCCCCCCGCGTCGTCGGCGAGCACGGTGGGGATCTCCGCGAGGCCCGGCAGGATCCGATCGGCGAACACGACGCTCGAGCACACCCGGGCGGCGGCGCGCCAGTCGGCGGTCTCCCCCGCCGGGCGCGCGATGATCCCGTCGACGCGCTGCTCGACGAACCGGTCGACGATCTCGGCCTCGCGTTCGGGGTCGCCGTGCGCGGCGTCCACGATGACGTGCCCGCCGAGCGTCCGGGCGCACGCCAGCACGCCCGCGACCAGCTCGGCGCAGAACGGGTCGGTCACGTCCGGGACGATCAGCCCGATGCCGCCGGAGCGCCGCAGTTTCAGGCCGCGGCCGAGGGCGCTCGGCCGGTAGTCCAGCTCGCGGGCGGCGGCCAGCACGCGCTCGCGGGTCGCGTCGGCGACCGCGCCGGTCCCCGAGAACACGCGCGACACCGTGGCGATGCCGACGCCCGCGGCGGCCGCCACGTCCTTGATGGTCGCCGATCGCCGGTCCGCCATCGGCCGTCCTTCCCCGGGGAGGTTTTCGATCATCTTCTCATAACGGACTCTCCCCTGGAAACGGTTCCATGTTGTTTACTCCACACAACGCAGCAAAAGCCCTGCTCGGCAGGGTGATGAGGAAACGTTTCCACAAGGAGCGCGAGGAATCCGATGGCGAAGATCACGCTGGACCAGGTCGACAAGGTGTACTCGGGCGGCGTCAAGGCCGTGGACGGCCTGAATCTGGAGATCGGCGACGGCGAGTTCATGGTGCTGGTCGGCCCGTCCGGCTGCGGCAAGTCGACCGCGCTGCGGATGATCGCCGGGCTGGAGGAGATCAGCGGCGGGAAGATCTCCATCGGCGACCAGGTCGTCAACGACCTGGCCCCCAAGGACCGCGACATCGCGATGGTCTTCCAGAACTACGCGCTCTACCCGCACATGACCGTCGAGCAGAACCTCGCGTTCGGCCTGAAGCTGCGCGGCACCCCCAAGGCCGAGATCAAGCAGAAGGTGCAGGAGGCCGCCAAGATGCTCGGCCTCGAGCAGTTCCTGTCCCGCAAGCCGGCGGCGCTGTCGGGCGGCCAGCGGCAGCGCGTCGCGATGGGCCGCGCGATCGTCCGGCAGCCGCAGGCGTTCCTGATGGACGAGCCGCTGTCGAACCTCGACGCCAAGCTGCGCGTGTCGATGCGGGCGTCCCTCAGCCAGCTGCACGAGCGGCTCGGCGTCACCACCGTCTACGTCACCCACGACCAGATCGAGGCGATGACGCTCGGCACCCGCGTGTGCGTCCTGCGCGACGGCGTCCTGCAGCAGGTCGACACGCCGCAGCGGCTGTTCGAGAACCCCGTCAACCTGTTCGTGGCCGGGTTCATCGGGTCGCCCGCGATGAACTTCGTCACCGCCGACCTCGTCCGCGGCGACGGCGGCGCGCAGGTGTCGTTCGCCGGGTACACGCTGCCCGTGCCGGACGCGACGCTGGACGCCAAGCCCGCCCTGCGCGACTACCTCGGCAAGCAGGTCATCCTCGGCATCCGCCCGTCGGACTTCGAGGACGCCGCGCACGCCAAGCCCGAGTGGGCGCCGATGTCGGTGCGCAGCACCGTCACCGAGGAGCTCGGCAGCGAGATCAACGTCATCTTCACCATCGACGCCCCGCCGGTCGAGCACAAGGACACCGCCGACCTCGCCCGCGACGAGTCCGAGGGCGAGGACGACATGACGATCCCGCTCGCCGACAACAAGGCGCTGTGGACCGCCCGCGTCAACTCGCGCTCGCACGTCCGGCCCGGCCAGCACGTCGACCTGGCCGTCGACACCGGCCGCCTGCACTTCTTCGACCCCGCCAGCGGCCTGGCCATCGGCCGTCCCGGCGGCGCGCCGGGCGCCGCGTCCGTCACCAAGGCCGACGCCTGACGGTGCGCGGTTGACGGTGCGCGGTTGACGGTGCGCAGTTGACGGTGCGGGCCTGAAGGTGCGGGCCTGAAGGTGCGCGGCCGGCCGCAGGGCCCGCCATGACGGACGGTGCCCGCGACCCCGGGCGGGGTCGCGGGCACCGTCGCCGGTCCGGGCGGCCGCCCGGACGGCGTCACTTCACCGAACCGGCGAGCACCCCCTGCACGAAGTACCGCTGGAACGCGAAGAACACGGCCAGCGGCACGATCAGCGACAGGAACGCGCCCGGCGCCAGGACGTCGATGTTGCCGGTGAACTGCCGCATCTGCGACTGCAGCCACTTCGTCATCGGCTGCGCCTCGGTGTCGGCGAACACCAAGGCCACCAGCAGGTCGTTCCACACCCACAGGAACTGGAAGATGCCGAGCGAGGCGATCGCCGGGCCGCCCAGCGGGAAGATCACCCGCCGGAAGATCGTCCATTCCGAGCCGCCGTCCATCCGCGCCGCCTCGAGCAGGTCGCGCGGGATCGCGGCGAAGAAGTTGCGCAGCAGGAAGATCGCGAACGGCAGCCCGAACGCCACGTGGAACAGCACCACGCCGGTGATCGAGCCGAACATCTGGAACCCGCCGAACTCGATGGCGCCGTACAGCTTCGCCACCGGGATCAGCGCGACCTGCACCGGCACCACCAGCAGCGCCACCACCAGCAGGAACAGCCAGTCCCGGCCGGGGAACTCCAGCCACGCGAACGCGTATCCGGCGAGCGCGGCGATCACCACCACCAGCACCGTGGCGGGAACGGTGATCAGCATCGTGTTCCAGAACGAGTCGACGAAGTCGTCCCGCCCCAGCAGCGAGGAGTAGGCGTCGAACGTCAGCTGCGACGGCTCGGTGAACACGTTCCACCAGCCGTCCGCGTTGTTGTCCTCCGTGGAGCGCAGGGACGCGACGAGCAGCCCGAGCGTCGGCACCAGCCAGAAGAGCGCGATCAGCACGAGCAGCGCCTGCGCCGCCCCGCCGCCGACCTTCCCGACGATGCGGGCCGCGACGCCCCGGCGCGGGGCGCCCGCCGCGCCTCCGGCGGGCGCGCCCTTCTCCGGGGCGGCCTTCTTCTCCGGGGCGGCGTTCGTGTCCGCGGTGGCCTTCGTGTCCGCGGTGGCCTTCGTGTCCGCGGCCGCCCGCTCCGCAGGGGTCTCGTCCGAGGCGGACCGTTCCGTGCCGTCCGCGGTGCTCATTTCCGCTCCTGCCGCATTCGCCGGATGTTGAACAGCATGGCGGGCAGCACCAGCAGGAACAGCAGCACCGCGATCGCGCTGCCCGCCCCCTGGTCGTTGCCGCCGCCGAACGACTCCGTCCACATCTCCAGCGCCAGCACGCTGGCGTTCGGATCGCCGCCGCCGATGATGTAGACGAGGTCGAAGACCTTCAGGACGTTGATGACCAGCGTCACCAGCACGACCATCAGGACGGGCGCCAGAAGCGGGATCGTCACCCGCCGGAACACCTGCCACTCGGTCGCGCCGTCCACCCGGGCCGCCTCCAGCGCGTCCCGCGGGATCGCCGCGAGCCCGGCGGCGATCAGCACCATCGCGAACCCGGCCCACACCCACAGGTACGCCCCGATGATCGCGGGCGTGATGAGGGTCCCGCCGAGCCATTCGGCGCCGCGGTACGCCTCGGTGAAGTTGCCCTGCGGCAGCCGGACCGTGACCTGCCCGGACCCGACGTCCTCCAGCGTGAACGTCCCGTCCGGCCGGGTGGTCGCGGTCGCCACCACCTCGCCGCCGCGGACCGCCTCGACCCGGACGCCCGGCAGCCCGCGCTCGCCCTCGTTCGGCTGGTTGACCGTGCCGCCCCCGCCCCGGGTGAAGTCGAACCACACCGTGCCGGTGATCTCGCCGGACCCCGCCCGCGGCGGGGCCGCGGCGGGCTCGGCCGCCTCCGGCAGGTACTCCGGCTTCACCTTCACCAGCGGCAGGACCGCGGTCTGCCCCGCCGACACCGGCCGCGCGGTGACGACGGCGCCGCCGTCCTCGCGCACCGGCTGGTCGCCGGCGGTGCGGGGACCGGCCCCCGGGTAGGTGCGGTCGGTGCTGAACATGTCGTGCACGGCGACCATCGCGGCGTTGGCGATGCCCTTGTCGGGATCCTGCTGGTACACCAGCCGGAAGATCACGCCGGAGGCGAGGAACGAGATCGCCATCGGCATGAACACCACGAGCTTGAACGCCGTCGCCCACCGGATCCGCTCGGTGAGGACGGCGAACACCAGGCCGACGATGGTGACGACCGTCGGCGCCACCACCACCCAGATCGCGGTGTTGCGGACCGCGACGAGGTTGTCGTGCCCCTGGAAGACCCCGGCGTAGTTGTCGATGCCGGCGAAGTCCCCGGCGGCGTCGAAGAAGCTGCGGATCACCGAGTAGACGATCGGGTAGACCACGAGGAAGCCGAGCAGCAGCAGCGCGGGCAGCAGGAACAGCAGCGCCAGCCACGACGGCGGCGTCAGCCGCTCGCGCCCCCCGCGGCGGGGCGGCGCGGTGCCCGCACCCGTGCCCGCCGCGCCGGCACCGCCGTCGACGGCGGCGGCG